>JAADYV010000100.1 GCA_010092855.1 Chloroflexota bacterium
GGGCAACGTCTTCGGCAGCAGCATGTTCAACATGTTTCTGCTGGCGCTGCTGGACCTGGTCTATTGGCGGCTGCGGATTCTGAACCGGATTGCGATCAACCACGCCGTCAGCGCGAGCCTGGCCGTGCTGCTGACCGGGCTGGCCGTGTTTTTTATCGAAGCGCAGATCACCGGCAAGGTGGGCTGGATCGGGTTGGACAGCGTGGTATTGATCGCCGGCTACCTGTTGGGGACGCGCGTGCTGTTTGGCAACAACCGCCGCGATCCCGACGACGACGCCCCGCCGCCAGAAATCGACGACGACGTACCCAGCCTGTCGCGCGCGCTGTTGGGCTTCGGCATCGCGACCGGGGCGCTGGTGCTGATCACGCCGCTGCTGGTGCGCAGTTCGGTGCAGATCGCCGAAGAAACCGGCCTGGGCGTGGGGTTTGTGGGCGTGGCGCTGGTGGCGATCATCACTTCCCTGCCGGAAGTCATCACCACCATTTCGGCGGCGCGCATCGGGGCCTATGACCTGGCAGTGGGCAACCTGTTTGGCAGCAACATCTTCAACATCTTCACACTGGGCCTGACCGACCTGTTCTACGACGGGCGCTTCCTGGGCGCGATCAGCCCGACGATGGCGCTGGCCGGTGTGATCGCGCTGCTGCTGACCAACCTGGCCCTGATCGGCAATCTAGCGCGCAACCTGGCCTGGGGCGAATCCCGCCGCCGCATCATCGAGATCGACGCGCTGTTGATCCTTCTGGGCTACTTCCTGGGCATGTGGCTGCTGTATGACCGGGGCCTGGTCGGATAACACTTCGCGAGGGGCTGCCCCCAGCCCCTTCCCTGTTCCCCCTAGCGTGTAATAGCACTCTATCTATTACTAAAAAGCGTTGAATAACTATCTTCTTGACTCCCTCGTGAAACCATGCTAAGTTAATTTAAAGTTTGTTTTTCGTTACTGTTTGGGATTCACTGTAGGGTGCCAACATCTTCCGGGAAACCACTAAACACAGGGTAAACAGAGCGAAAGGGAGACAACAATGCAGAAGTATATTGCCCATCCAGAAACGGAAGTGCACGGGCAGGCGATGCTGCACTTTTTTGTCAGCATCAACCGCGAGGAATTCCTACCGGCGGTTGAGGATATCCTGGCCGAAAACGGCGTGGGAAAAATCGAAGAAGACCAATGGTATCCCATGCAATTGTGGTTAGATATTTTCCAACGCATTGCCGAAAACAGCAACAGCATGTCGAATCTCGTTGCGCTGGGTATGTCCGCGATTGAAACCGGCACCTTGCCACCAGATATCGACAGCATCGTCTCAGCCATGAACCTGCTGAACGCGATCTACGGGTTAAATCTGCGCAACTTCCCTGACGACGAAGGGTACGAGGTTAGCGAGGTTGGCAAGCGGCACGTGCGCGTGAAAGACCGGACGCCCTTCCCGCATGACGTGGTGTATGGGTATATCTACGGGCTTTCCAAACAATTCGGCAATGCGGAGACGTTCACCGTGCGCCGCACGTATCTGAACGAAGCCGATCCGGATTCCGATGGCGCCGTCTACGATATAACCTGGTAGCCGCAAATAATATAAAATCTGCATAGGAAAACACGCCTTCGCCGCATCGTTTGGATGGTGAAGGCGTATTTACAGGTAAAGCACCATGTGACCCACGATTTGATGGAAGGCAGTATTCCTATGCGGACGATTGTACACACCGGCAAGGGCGGAGTCGGCAAGACCAGCATTTCGGCGGCGACCGCTGTGCGCTGCGCGGAGATGGGCTTACGCACCATCGTGATCTCGACCGACACCGCGCATTCGCTGGCCGATTCACTGGATGTTGAGATCGGGCCGGAGCCGGTCCCGATTATGGACAACCTGTGGGCGCAGGAAGTCGATGCCCGCTACTCGATGGACAAGTATTGGGGCCGCATCCAGCGCTACATGCTGAACGTGCTCAACACGCGACAGGTCAACGAAATCGTGGCCGAAGAGGTCACTATTCTGCCCGGCCTGGAAGAAGGCGCGCACCTGCTGTGGATCAACAAGTATGCCGAAGACGGCGAGCACGACGTGCTGATCGTGGACGCGGCCCCTACCGCCGAGACGCTGCGCCTGCTTAGCCTGCCGGATACGTCACGGTGGTGGTTCCAGCGCGTGACGGGCCTGATGCGCGGCGCAACCGGGCGGCTGCTGCGTCCGATCTCCAAGCCGCTGCTGGGCGCGGAACTGCCCGACTCCGACACGCTGGACAGCATCGACGGCCTGTTCGATACGCTGGACCGGGTGCGCGAGCTGCTCACCGACCCGACCTTCAGCAGCCTGCGCCTGGTCATCAACCCGGAGCGCATGGTGATCAAAGAGACCCAGCGCACCTACACTTACCTCAACCTGTACGGTTACGCGGTGGATGCCGTGCTGTGCAACCGCGTGATCCCAGACGAAGTGACCGATCCCTACTTCGACGCCTGGAAAGCGCAGCAGGCCGAAAACATGGCCTTCATCCAGGAAGCGTTTGGCGAGCTGCCCATGATGCAAGCGCCGCTGTTCGACTCCGAGATCGGTGGCATCGACCGGTTGCGCCGCCTGGCCGATACGCTCTACGGCGACAGCGACCCCTCGCAGGTGATGGCGCAGGAACAGACCCACCGCATCGAGTCTGACGGGGGGGAGGGATACTACCTGATCGTGCCGCTGCCGTTTGCCGACCGTGAGGACCTGGACCTCTACCGCGCCTCGGACGAGATCACGCTGCGGGTCGGCCCCTACCGGCGCAACATCGTGCTGCCCTACGCGCTGTGGAACCTGGAGATCGAAACGGCGCGGTTCGAGCAGTCCAAATTGCGCATTCACTTTGTGCGGCCCAACAACCGCTAGCGCCCGCTGATCTGGACCAAACCGCGGGCAGTGGCCCGCCCTGGTGAGGAATCGGACCGGGCGGGCCTGTATGGTGAGGTAGCTGCCCATTCGCGCCGACAGGACTGTGCCCCATGACAACCCGCGACCCCCGTGCTACAACCGGTCCACCACTACACGCCGCGCCTGCTGCGGACACTCCCGCTGCTGCCACTGATCAACCAGTGTATCGCGTCAACTGGCGGCGCTACCGGCGCACGCTGCGCTTTGCGTTCTGGCTGATCGCGCGCATTGGCTTCTGGGAAATCTTTCTGCGGCGGCTGATCGGCGAACAACATCTGCGCCGTGGTCGCTCGCGCCGGATGCGACGCTGGGCGCGCGAGTTTCGCGGGCTGGCCACCGACATGGGCGGCGTGATGATCAAGCTGGGGCAGTTTATCTCCAGCCGCGTGGACCTGCTGCCCCGCGAGGTGATCGAGGAGCTGGCCAGCCTGCAAGACGAAGTCCCCACCGTGCCTGTTGCGCTGATGCGCCAGACGTTCGAGCAGGAACTTGGCCCGCCGGAGGATTATTTCGCCGCGTTTACCCCCACGCCGGTCGCGGCAGCGTCGCTGGGCCAGGTGCACAAAGCCGGTCTGCCGGACGGCACGAAAGTTGTGGTCAAGATTCAACGCCCCGGCATCGAAACGCTGGTCCACACCGACCTCAAAGCGCTGGACGTGGTGGCCGGGTGGCTGATGCGTTTCCGGTTCATCGCGCGCCGCGCCGATGTTCCCGCGCTGCTGCAAGAGTTCAGCGTGGTCATGTGGGAGGAACTTGACTATCGCCAGGAAGCCGACAACGTCGAGCGCTTTCATACGATGTTCGAGAACAACCACGGCGTTTACATCCCGCGCCTGTACCGCGACTTTTCTACCCGGCGCGTGCTGACGCTGGAAGATGTGACTGCCATTAAGATCACCGACTATGACCGGCTGGAAGCAGCGGGCATCAACCGGCGGGACGTGGCGCGGCGGCTGGTGACCACCTACCTGTGGATGTTTTTCGACCAGCGCTTCTTCCACGCCGATCCGCACCCCGGCAACCTGTTCGTCTATCCGCTGCCGCCCGATTCCACCGCTCCGCTCGGCCATCACCAGCAAGGACCGCCGCTGCAAGGTCGTCCGTTTTACCTGGTGTTCGTGGACTTCGGCATGGTGGGTCGTCTGACACCGGAAATCTCGGTGGGGCTAAGCGAAGCGCTGCGGGCCTTCAGCACACGGGACGCGCGGCGATTGGTGCAGGCCTACCAGCGGTTGGGCGTGCTGCTGCCCGGCGCGGACGAGGCGCGCATCGAGGCGGCTTCGCGCGCCGTGTTCGACCGGATATGGGGCCTCAGCCTGTCGGATATGAGCAGTATGCATGTCAGCGAAATGGTGGATGTGGGGCTGGAATTCCGCGACCTGTTGTTCAGTATGCCGTTCCAGGTCCCGCAAGACTTCCTCTACCTGGGGCGCGCCATTGGCATTCTAATCGGCATGTGCACCGGGCTGGACCCCGAATTCGATCCCTGGCACGAAATGCAGTCCCTGATCAACACCATGTTGGGCGAGGAAAGCGACGGGCTGCCGGGCTTCAACCTTTTTAACCTGACCGGGCGCGACCTGCTGCGACCAGAGACGATCCGCGCCTTGCTCAGTGAGGACAGCCGCAACCTGCTGCTCGATACCGGGTGGGACCTCACGCGGCGCGCGATTCAGCTGCCCGCGCTGGCTGATGACGTACTGCGCCGGGCGGACCGGGGCGAACTGGCCGTGCAGCTCGCGCCTAGCCCGGCCCTGGAGACGCACCTGCGCCGCCTGGAACGGACCCAACACCGGATGGGAAACGCCATGCTCTGCGCCGGGTTGCTCATCGCCAGCGCCATTCTGTACACCGCCGGGGAGCAAACGCTGGCCCTGGTCGGGGCCGGGCTGGCTGGCTTGATTCTGCTGCGCGGCGCGCTCGCAGCATAAATTTAAGAGTTGGCATAAACCCAATCCTCCGGAAATATCAATGCTAGGGCTACCCCCGTCTGTTGACAGCCAAAAAAACAAGCACTACAATGCGAATAGTGTGGAGCAGGTTGTTTGCAGTACCGACGCATTCGGTGTGGCACAGACTTCTAATGCCCCGGATGCGTTTTGTGTGCCCCAACACCCGTACCACCAGTTTTGCAAGGTTTAAGTGGGAAGAAGAAGGAGTACCACAAATGGAAGAACGTCTGTCGGGCGTGGTCAAATGGTTCAACGCACAAAAGGGTTATGGTTTCATCCAGCCAGACAATGGCCCCGATGTCTTCGTGCACTACAGTGCCATCGAGATGGGGGGCTACAAGGTCCTGGAAGAGGGTGAACGGGTGGAATTCTCGATCATCGAAGGACCGAAAGGGCCGCAGGCAAGCAGCGTCACCCGCGCCACACACTAAGCCACAAGTGGGGAAAACAGCGCCATCTGGCAATTGTGCCAGTTGACCAAGCTCTGGGCACCAAATAATGTTGAAAACAAAGCCCTGTGTCGAAACCGATACAGGGCGCTTTTGTTTTATCCGACGGGGTGGCACTGTGACGGGAGTGGGGCTCGGCTGCTAGTCCTCGACCTCGACCTTGACTTTGGCTTCGGTGGCGCTGGGCGTCGAACGCAACTTGCCTAACCCGCGCTCCA
>JAADYV010000560.1 GCA_010092855.1 Chloroflexota bacterium
AAAAACCCCGCACGCGGCGGGGTCATGAAGCGTTCAGACAGTGAATGACAGGGCGCTCAGCCCTCGATGCCGGTGAGGGTGCGGCCCTCGGCCAGCAGCTCCTTGACCATCTTGTGGTCGGCGGCTTCGGCATACACGCGCAGCACCGGCTCGGTGCCGCTGGGCCGGATCAGCAGCCAGCTATCGTCGGCCAGCACAAACTTGATGCCGTCGAAGGTGTGGATGTCGCGCACGGATTCGCCCGCCATGCGCTCCGGGGCTTTGCTGTGCAGCCGCTCGACCATCTGCTTCTTGGGCACGGGCGTCTTGAGCTTGAAGTCGGTGCGCTCGTAACACGTCGGCCCGAACTGCTGCTGCAAGTCGGCCACAATCTCGACCAGCGGCACGCCCGCATCCGCCAAAATTTCGAGCAGCAGCAGGCCCATCAGAATGCCGTCGCCTTCGGGGATGTGGCCCTTGATGCTCATGCCGCCCGATTCCTCGCCGCCGACCAGCACATCCCCGTTGAGCATGTGGTCCGCGATGTAGTTGAAGCCCACCGGCGTCTCGTGCACGGTCAGCCCAAAGTGCTTGGCGATGCGGTTGATCATCATCGTAGTCGAGACGGTCTTGACCACGTCGCCGCCCCAGTTGCGTTTTTCGGCCAGGTAGCGCAGCGCCAGCGACAAAATCGTGTGCGGATCGACGAAGTTGCTGTCACCGTCCATCGCGCCCAGGCGGTCCGCGTCGCCATCGGTGGCGATGCCCACGTCCGCGTGCAGGGTGTTGATCGTGGCCGAGAGCATGTCCAGGTGCTGGCGAATCGGTTCGGGATGAATGCCGCCGAAGCCGGGGTTCATCTCGCCGCGAATCTCCGTCACCTGGCAGCGCGAGCGCGACAGCAGCGCCCGGATCGCGGTGCGCCCGGACCCATACATCGGGTCGGCCACCACGCGCATTTCCGCCGACGAAATCTTGTCGATATCCACCAGCGACTCGAGGTGTTCGTAGTAGGCGTTCATAGGGTTGAAGCGCCGGATCAGGTCCATCTCGATAGCCTGGTCATAGTCCATCAGGTTCGGGCCGCGCACTTCCCGCTGCTGGCGGTCCAACAAGCGCTCGACTTCCATGCACTGTTCCGGCAGCGCCGACCCGCCATAGCTGGCCTTGAGCTTAAAGCCGTTATAGCGCGGCGGATTGTGCGAGGCCGTGATCACCACGCCTGCGACGGCGTGCTTGTGCAGGATGTTGTAGCTGATGGCAGGCGTCGGGGCGTCGGTGCGCGTCAACCACGACACGATCCCGTTGGCGGCCAACACACGCGCCGTTTCCGCTGCAAAACGGTCGGAAAGGAAGCGCGTATCGAACCCGACCACGACTTCCGGCTGGCCATTGCCGCCGTGCTCCGCATTGACATAATCGGCGACGGCCTGCGCCACCAGCCGCAAATTGGCAAAGGTGAAGGTATCCGCAATGACGGCGCGCCAGCCGTCGGTCCCAAACCGGATTGACATGACAAATATCCTTTTTCGGTTAAGTGTGCTGCATCCAGGCTATGCCCACCCTCTATTATGCCGCAAGTGGCGGTGGGGCGCAGCAAAAATTCGGCAAAAATCCCGTAAACAAACGTTGGTACTCTAGCGCAGGTCCGGCGGCGGGGCAAGTTTGGCGGGCTAAGGAAAACCGCGTACCGTTTTGGATGCAAATGCACGACAATCGTCAGCAGGTCAACTATGTCCACATAACCTGGAG
This sequence comes from Chloroflexota bacterium, assembly GCA_010092855.1. Taxonomy (GTDB): domain Bacteria; phylum Chloroflexota; class Anaerolineae; order Aggregatilineales; family Aggregatilineaceae; genus TC-15. The sequence continues at coordinate 1,732 of JAADYV010000560.1, forward strand.
CGCCGTATGAACAGCCTGATCGAGGAAGAATTTCCACTACACGAAAGCCAGAGCCTGCGCTATGACCTCATGGCCGCGCTGACGGACCGCGACCTGGCGTATCAACTGCCCGGTGATAATCCCACACTGGGGGAATTGTGCCAGGAAATGGGTGAGCTGGAGCACAGCTACATCGAGTCCTTCAAAACACTGAAATTCGACTGGCCCAACCGCAGCACCGAGCCGGAAATGGCGACCAGCGTGGACCGACTCACGGCCTGGTATCGCACACTCGATGACGAATTCGAGGCGGTGGTGGGCGCGTTTTCTGAGGATGATCTGCACCACAAAGAAATCGATCGGGGTGATGGCGTTGTCGTTTCCGCCTACACGCAGTTCCAGATTTACCGCGAGGCGATCATGATGTTTTACGCGAAAGCTAGCGTGTATCTCAAGGCGCTGCAAAAGCCCGTGAATGACCAGTGGCGGGCGTGGGTGGGGTGAACCTCGATATCAAGACGGAGGCGACGTTAATCCAGTCCGGGTCAACCGACGGTAGCCGGGTCATGCGTCTACCACCAGCGACTGCTCAGCCGGTATCGACGCGCTGTCAGGCGGCGGGACTGGCTCACCGTGCGCGATCAGGTCCTCAATGTGCAAGGCGATAGCCTCGCGGATCATGCGGATGGCGTCGTCGATGCTTTCGCCCATGCTGGCGATCCCCAGGCTGGGGCACTCCACCCAGTAGGGAACTTCCTCGTCGGGATCGCTGCGGTGGATAATGATTCTGCGCATGATGTACTGCTCCTGGTTTGCTGGTGTAGGGTCGCCGCGCAGCACCTGGCAGGCACGCCGCACGGTCCCCTATCCAGAGTATATCCCATCCGGAAAATACTGCTTGACTTCGAGCGCGCTCTAACCGGTATGATGGCGGCATCGTCGATTTTTCCACGTAGGAGAGCACACATCATGCGGTATCAACTATTGGGCCAAAGCGGGCTGCGTGTCTCGGAACTGTGTCTGGGCACGATGACGTTTGGGGAAGACTGGGGCTGGGGCGCGTCGAAAGAAGAGAGCCAACGGATGTTCGACCGCTTTGCGGAGGCGGGCGGCAACTTCATCGACTCGGCGGTCAACTACACCTTCGGCACCAGCGAAAAATACGTGGGCGAGTTCATCAAAGCGGACCGGGACTTTTTCGTGGTGGCGACCAAGTACACCGCCTGGCGCACCGACACCCCTGATCCCAATCGCGGCGGCAACCAGCGCAAGAACCTGCGCCGCTCGGTCGAAGTCAGCTTGCAGCAGCTCGACACCGACTACATCGACCTGCTGTACCTGCACGTCTGGGACTTCTTCACCCCGGTCGAGGAAGTGCTGCACGCCGTCGATACGCTGGTGCAGGAGGGCAAAATCCTGTATTTCGCGTTTTCCGATACGCCGTCGTGGATTTTCTCTGAGTTCAACACCCGCGCCGAAATACTGGGCAAAACGCGCGCCATCGGCATCCAGGCTCCCTATTCGCTGGCCGAACGCGACATCGAGCGGGCCGAACTGCCAGCCGCGCGCTACTGGGACATGGCCGTGCTGCCCTGGGGCATCCTGAAC
>JAADYV010000561.1 GCA_010092855.1 Chloroflexota bacterium
AACTGGTGCATGAAGAAAGCCGGGTACCAGGGTACAGACAGTGCAGCAGCGCGCTCGTGGTTGCGCTGGTCGGACGGCATCCCCTTAGATGTGCCCCGCTATGGGTGTATTGTGGTCTTCCGGCGGTTGGTGGATGGCGTTGACAATGGACGGGCCGGGCATGTCGCCTTTTACGTCGAATCCTCAGGGAACGAGATTCGCGTTTTAGGTGGCAACCAGAACAACGCGGTCTCGATCAAGGGGTACCCTTCTAGTGACCTGCTAGGGTATTTGTGGCCCAAATATGAACCAGTCCATACCGAGGAAGAAGTCATTGAAAACCTGTCGGTGCTCAGCCCATACCAGCAGCGCCCCAACGGGCGGGTCTATGAACTCAGCCTGGCAGAGCGGGAAGCGCGCATCGCGGAATTCCAGCAAGAATTGCAGAACAACGATGACGCTGTCGAACGCGCTCGGTTGCAAGAAACGCTCGACCTGGCGCTGCAGGACTACCAGGCCGCACAGGAGCGTGCCAATTACGTCGCGTCCGCGCCGCCAACGCATTCCTCCAGCAATGGGGGGCGCACCAACTGGCGCAGGGCGTGGGCCTGGTCCTCCAGCAATGGCGATATCCTCGATGCCAGTGCACCATATAATGACGCCCAGGCACGCAACAAACCCGGCGAAGTTCAGGGCGAAAACATCGAGCGGGTGATCACGTTCCTGGATGTGGAAAACAACCCGCGTTACGATCCGGCGCTGCATAATTCTGAAGGCCGTGAATGGGCCACCGACACCAACCAGGATGGTACGGTGACCACCTGCACAGTCTATGTGGCTGATGTATCCCGCATCCTCTGCGCTGAGATCCCCCTGCAACCCAACCGGGCCGCCAACTTTATGTGCAATTGGTTGGAACGCGCCGATCAACAGAACAGCACCCTGCAACAAGCAGGCTGGCGCAAGCTCGAGTCGGCGAAAAAGGCGCAGGAGTTGGCAAACAAGGGCTACCCTGTCGTGGCCACGCAGCGAAAATCCCCCGCCGGGCACGTGGCGCTGGTCCGGCCTGTGCCGGAAGGCGAGACGGTGGACGAGGACAACCCGTTCCTGGCCCAAAGCGGCGCTACGAATGCCAGCAATACCCGCGTGAAAACGATCTTCACCTTTTCCAGCGGACTCCCGGCGCGCTACCAGGTGATCTACTACTGGCATCCGTGAGTTGACCTGCCTTTCGAATCAAACAGGGAGAATATTTCGTCCTCCCTGCACAAAGCTATCCTGCCGGGCTGCGAAGCCCGGTATTTTGATTCAAGCGTTGGTACGGTTGGCCAACCCCGTTCAATTTGTCAATTGATACGCTGCTCCTGCCAGGCAATATGCTGTGCCTTAACTACTTCAGGATCAACAACAGGCGTGCGGGGTTGGGCTGCCTGCCGCCGGTCATAGCGAGACAACATATTGAGCAAGCGCTGGGCCCAATCCGCGTTGGGCCGGTGATATTCGACCTCGTGATACAGCGCCCGCCGCACCCCGGTATCGAACAACAGACCCGGATTCTGGCGCAAAGCGTTGATGGTCCGGTCCTGCTTTTCCAGGTCAATGCGCGGTTCTGGCAGCGCCCAAAAGCTTTTGACTGGAATCACGATGCGCGTCGTGGTTGGGCGCGTGTGCACCGGAACTTGCTGGACCTCGGTTGCGAGAGCAGCGGAATCCTCCGCCTCGTCCGGCACAATGCCAAGATCGCGCAGCCGGGTGCCGGGCGCATACGCCGAACTGCGGTGCGGCCAGGGGGTATGCGTCAGCTCTTCCCAGCGCGGCCCGACCACACCGGCGCTCTTGAAGGACGGCAGCAGATAACCGGACGGGCCAAAAATATTGTACCAGCTACCCTTGCGGCGAATGTAGAATGTCTCGCCCCGGAGTGTGAGGGAATGGGTGGTTTGTGGCGTTTTCTTGGGCATGTGGCTTTATCCAAAAAACTAATAGCGGACGGCCAGAGAGCGACATATGCAACATACGCAGTAGAGTGAGGTAACCCGATTCTAACGTACTTTCGGCTAAGCGTGGGTTAGGATCAGGTTGAAAAAGAGCTAAATCTGAGTAAACAGAACATGCGCTCTAATACATTTCTTATTGTTGTAGACAGTTTTCTAAAACTGCGTTGACGCACTTCTTATGCAGTTTTGGCATCATAATAGACGAAAACGGATTGGAAAAGAAGCAAGCTGTAACAAGAAACAGGAGGAAAGACTATGTCTAACCTGACTCGCTGGAACCCACATAACGAGATGGAGCAATTCTTCCGCCCGTTTGAGGAACTGATGAACGATCTGTGGCAGAATCGCTGGCCCGCTTTCAACTCCGAAACGGCGCGCCCCATGCTGCGCCCGGCGATGGATATCGTCGAGCAGGACAATGAAATTGTCGTACGCCTGGACCTTCCCGGCCTGTCGGCAGAGGATGTGCAGGTTGAGCTTGAAGACAACGTGCTGACGGTCAGCGGCGAGATGGGTGACACCATCGAACAGGAAGGCGAGCGTTATCACTACCGCGAGCGTCGTTTCGGTGCCTTTCAGCGCAACGTCCGGTTGCCGAATACGGTCGACGCGGAACACGTTGAAGCCAGCTTTGACAACGGTGTGCTGAACATCTCGCTGCCCAAGCTTCCCGAAGCCCAGCCCAAGCAGATCGAAGTCAAGACGGGCAAAAAGAACTAACCGCTTCCAGAGCACACGGTAGTTCCCCCATCAATTTCACCAAGCCGGGTTGATTTGCCCGGCTTTTAGCTTGCCCCTTTTGACCACTTTAGCATATCCTTTTAGTCAGGGGAGCACGCAAGAATAATTTTGGGAGACTGCCTCGATGCTTGAAATCGTTCGCGTGGACGACAGCTCCGAACTCGACGGACTGGTCGTGCGGTACCAGTTCCGTGTCAAAGACGAAACTCGCGCCCCGACTTTTCCCAAAGGTGAGATTCGAGCATCGCGGCACGGAGTAGTCTTGGCTGGCCCCTTTTTCCCCATGAACCCTGCTGCCGCCCGCCTGGTCCAGGCGGCACTTGAACGTGCCTGGCTGCAAGCGGACTATATGGCCTGGGCGTTCGAACGAACCGGGCGTGACATTGCGCTGACCGAAGCCGAGATCAACATGGTGCGGGAACAACTCAAACGCATTGAGCAAGCCTCGGCAAAAAACGGTTCCGCCCAACAGCAGCCATCGAAACCCGATGATGGCTCTGAACAAAAAGGCGACCAACAAGACCAACCCCACCAAGCCCAATGAGTCAGGGCATGAGTCGGGCGACAGGAACGGCATTAGTAACGGCAACAATGGCAAGCCACCCTACACGACATGCTCTACGCCCGCCTCCCTTGGTCCCGATTCCCCAATCCCCTCTTTTTGCCCGGAGTTGGTCAGTTTTTGCCGGGCTGGTTATCATGGTAAAGAGTATACCGGTTCAGAATGGGTGGTTCAGATGCCTGAAGCTCTATATGTCAGCAACCTGTCTCCAGAATGCACTGAGGGAGATATCCGCGAGCTATTTGCGCCGTTTGGTCCGGTCGCAGCCGTTGAAGCGGTAGACCAACCCCCCGAAAGTCAGTGGCCAGATGCGATGATCGTCTATCTGGAAGACGCGCAAATCGGCCTGCAAGCCCAGGAAGAGCTCAACGGCACCGAACTGGATGGGCGGCGGTTGGCCGTGAGTTGGTTGGACTATAACGATCCGCCACAGCCGACAGATGAAACCTGGCAACTCGCAGCCCAGATCGCGGAGCAGTTGGAAGAGGAACCGGATGCCCAGCGTCGTGTCGAGCGGGTTGTGCGCTATGCAGGGATTCCGTTTACAGAAGCCATCGTACAAGAAACGCTGGAAATCGAAGCCGCGGGCGGCATGCTGACACAAGATGGCGAGCGGCGGCGCACCCCCGGCGGAGTGTTCTTCTACCTCACTCGAGGTCGGGTGTCTAAAGAAGTGCGTAAACGGATTTTTTACTTCCGCAAACCCAAGAAGAAAAAACCGGCTTCGGCTGAAAAGGCAGAAAAGCCGGCTTCCACAGCACCCGGAGTCGCTGCCCCACCGCCCGCCCCCGCTTGCCGG
>JAADYV010000101.1 GCA_010092855.1 Chloroflexota bacterium
CGAGGTCGGTTTTTCCTTGCCGCAGGTGGTCGAGCAGCAGCCTAATCCAGGCGTCAACGCCGCCGTTGGGGATGCGGTCCAGGCCCCGGACCAGCCCGTTTCGTGCCCCGGCGCGCTCGCTCCTCGCCTCACCGTTGGGGAGCAAGCGCGAGTCACCTTCACTGACGGCCAACCGCTCAACGTGCGCAATAGTCCCGCAGGGCAGGTCGTTACCCAGATCCAAGAAGGCACTGTCATGACGGTTGCGGGTGGACCGCAGTGTGGCAACTCCATTTTGTGGTGGCAGGTTGGACTGCCCAACAACCTGACCGGCTGGGCTGCCGAAGGCGCCGACGCGGTCTACTTCCTCGAACCGCTGCCAACGCTGCAATTGGCCACCGCACAGCCCCAGCCACAGGTAACGTTACAGGTGGCAACAGCACCGCCGCTGCAAGTCGCCACCCAGCCCCAGCTCGCGCCGACACCCACACTGCAGATAATCATTGCCGTCAACTGCCCCAACTCACCACCGACCAACCTGGCAGTAGGGGCCCAGGCGGTTGTCATTGACAACGACGGGACGCTGGCCGTTTACAATACGCCCAATACTGATATCCCCACCAGCCAACTGCCAGCCAACACCGTTTTGACCGTCACCGGTGGCCCAAGCTGCCGCGACAACGGCGCACGCATGTGGCAGATCAGCACTATCTCCGGCAACATCAGCGGCTGGGTGTCAGAAGGTTTCGGCCAGACATATTTCCTGCAGCCGCAATAAACCCTGCGTTTGTCACGCTCTCCAGCAACAGGGTATTGGCTGATACATCCATCACCCAGTACCCTGGCTTATTGATAGCGCAGGATGTCAGAGACGGTCTTGCGCGCCGCGGACAATGCAGGCCAGAAGCTTGCCCCCGCCGCGATGATGGCTACCCCTGCCAATCCCTGAAGCGCAACCAGTGGTGGATAGTTGAAGGAAATGATCTCGTCCATTTCGATGACGGCGGTTATCTGATTGCCCAACCACAGACTGAGCGGCAGCGCCACAACCCACGCGATAATGCCCACCAGCACCCCCTCAAGCAGAAAATGGCCAACAATAGTTGTCGACCCGGCTCCCAACGACCGCATCACGCCAATTTCCTTCTGGCGCTCAAACACCGCCATCGAGAGCGCAGCCAGCAGGCCAATCGCGCCCACTGCCGCCATGACCAACGATGTCATATTGAACATCATGCCAAAGCTGGTAGCCAGTTGCGTGATGTCGTCCTCGTTTTGGGGTTGGTTGATATAGACCGCCGGAATATCGTGCACGGCAGCCAACTGCTTGATTTGCTCGATCACATCGGCGACAGCGTCCGCATCCTGTTCTCCCTCCAGGTCGATCAGCAGGCCATCGGGATTCGGTTCCTCTACCTCGTTCAGATATCCAGAAATAGTCGCCAGTTCCGCCCAGTCGAAGAAAATCATGTCAAACGGCCACTCTTCAATCCCCAGCACCTCATACTGATACGATTTGCCTCCTGCCCTGACCGTTACCTCATCACCAACGCTTTTATCAATTTTCTCCGCCAGCGAGCGATTAAGTATCACTCCTTCGCGATCTGGATCGTTTTCCCACCCTGTGCCAGAAATCAACCGGAAGTTAATGAAATCCGAGGACGGATCAATGCCGATGGCCGCGATCTGGCCGGGACCGCCGGAATAGGGAGTATCCGGCGCGACATAGCCTTCCAGTTCGATTGAAACATCGTAACTGGGCGCAACGCGCGCCACAGAGTCGACGTTGTTAAGAATGAGTTGGCGGACGGCATCATAATCTTCGACTTCCTGGGTGGTCATCTGGATCTCGTAATCAAACGTGTCGAACATCTCGCCAATGGTGGTATTCAGCGAGGTGAATACTGCTGTGACGCCCATATAGGCGGCGAAGGCGAGGGTTAGCGCCAGGCCCGTCAGCACCAACCGCCCCCGCTTCTGGACAATGTTACTCAATGCCTGCCGCACATTGACGGGTAGCGGCAGCGCCCCAACTGCGCGCGACAGCCGGGAATTGCCCCAGTTCGCCGCAATGCCGATATCGGTAATCGCTTCCAGAATCGTCACCCGTGTGCCATTGAACACCGGAATCAACGCAGCTAGCACTGGAACCAACAGGCCCAGCACAATACCCGTGATGATGCCGCTGGTCGAAATTTCGATGTCTTCGATATAGGTGCCTGTCAGCGGTGCGATCTCGCGCGCCATCCATCCCGCCACCGGAATCGCCAGGATCACGCCCACAAGGGTGCCAATCACGCCATAGGCCAACGCCATCCCGGTATAGATGAGCACGATATCCAGCCGCGTGCCACCGAGCGATTTCATGACGCCAATTTGTCGCCTTTGCTCCACAACAATTGTGTTTATCACGTTGACCAGCAGAAACGCCGACACCACCAATGACACCACGCCCAGTACATCCAACGCATTCGCAATCTGGTCCATACCGCGCACAAGATTGTTGTCGGCGGGATTGTCCATGAGGTTAAACGCGACGATATAGGGCGTTTCGTTGGTGATAACGCCAATGAAGTCAGTCAGGCCTGCGCGCGCGGTCTCATAATCGGTGTACCGGGCATAAAAAGAACTCAAACCAGAGAAACCCACAATCGCCTGGGCATCCTCGTAGGTGGCATACATGTTGGTTTCTGGCGGCGAAGCGGGATCGGCAACATCGGTTACCTGGGAGGAAACGGTGCGGTACGGTTGAAAGACGACGCCCACGATCTGCCATTCGACCTCCTCTTTTCCTCGGAAAACGAGTCTGTCACCGACACCAACTCCATATTCATTGGCAAACCGCTTTTCAACCGCGATTTCGTACTGTCCTCCCTCAGCTACTCCCACCGGAAAACGCCCCTCAACAATCCGCGAGACGGGTTCGAGTTGGACAGCGGGGAAGTCTTCGGAAAACGCGATGACCGTCCCGCGCTCAAACGACTCTCCGTCGGGCAAACGCCAGTCCATCGGGTAAATCGCTTGCCCTTCGACCTGGATCACCCCTGGCAGCGCGCTGAGCCGATCGATGAACGCCTGGTTTTCCTCTAACGTCATGGGGCGACCCACCGCCGAGACATAGACGTGGGTCATCGCAATCTCGTCTTCGTCGAGGTCTTCATTCAATTGGGTCACCAGCAGATCGCCCATGCTGACCATCGTAGTTACGCCAAAGACACCGATCAGAATGCTTAGAGCGACCAACACGGTGCGACCTTTGCGCGAAGAAATATCACGTAAGATTTTTTGGATGCGCGTGCGGAACATGCTCAAACTCCCCCATACGATGACGCTTATTGGAAATATCTCCTGGCCAACTATACGTTTTGAGTATCTTTCGGGTTCCGCTGCTTTGGTGAAAGTGCACGTTGTTCAATCGGTGTGAAAGGGGTATGTATAGTGCGTACCCATCGCGGTGAGTACCCAAACCACGCACGCACCAGCTAACAAGGACCGTGCAGCAATGACACTTGAACATACGGCACGTTTAGTGCTTGAGGATGGCAGTATCTGGTGGGGCACCGCATTTGGCGCTGGCGCTACCCGGTTGGGTGAAGTGGTGTTCAACACTAGCATGACCGGCTACCAGGAAATCCTGACAGATCCCAGTTACGCGGGGCAGATCGTGGTAATGACGGCCCCGCAGATCGGCAACACCGGTATCAATCCCGCAGACGATGAAGCCCGCGAGATATTCCTGAGCGGGTTTGTTGTGCGCGAACTGAGCGGGCAGGTATCAAATTGGCGCGCGCATTCGTCACTGTCGGCATGGCTGGCCGAGCAAGGCTGCGTGGGCATATCCGGGCTGGACACGCGCGCGCTTACCCGTCGTCTGCGCGACAGTGGCACATTGAAGGGCATATTGACCACCGATCCCACTCCGTCGGACCAGGACCTGGTGCAGCAAGCGCGCGGATGGGCCGGGTTGGATGGTGTGGACCTGGTTCAGGCAGTGTCGTGCGATGCCCCATATAAGTGGGCTGCCCCGTCTGAAAGCGCGTGGGAATTTGCTACACCCACCGTTGAGGCTGGGCGCTTTCATGTCGTCGCCTACGATTTCGGGATCAAACGAAACATCCTGCGGCGGCTGGCGGCTCATGGCTGCCGGGTAACGGTTGTTCCGGCGGCTACTCCGGCCAATGATGTGCTGGCCTTGCACCCGGACGGCGTATTCCTCAGCAATGGCCCTGGCGATCCGGCAGGCGTGCCGTATGCCGTCGAAGCGGTGCAGGCATTACTGGGACGGGTCCCGCTATTTGGAATATGCCTGGGACACCAGATTCTGGGGCTGGCGCTGGGTGGGCAGACATACCGGCTGAAGTTCGGGCATCACGGAGGCAACCAACCGGTGCAGCACCTGCCAACGGGCCGGGTCGAGATCAGCGCGCACAACCACAATTTCGCGGTTGACGCTGCGACGCTCCCCCCCGATGTCGAGGTGACCCACGTCAACCTGAACGACCGCTGCTGCGAAGGGATGCGACACAATTCGCTGCCCATGCTCAGCATCCAATATCATCCCGAAGCGGCTCCCGGCCCGCACGACGCCGATCCCTTGTTCGCCGAGTTCATAACCCTGATGGCCGCCGAAAAGCACGCCAGCAGCCAAGCAAACGCAGGAAACGAGGTACAGCACAATGCCCCGGCGAACTGACCTGATCACCATCATGATTATTGGCGCGGGTCCGATCGTGATCGGGCAGGCGGCGGAATTCGACTACAGCGGCACCCAGGCCATCAAAGCGCTTAAGGCCGAAGGCTATCGCGTCGTGCTGGTCAACAGCAATCCCGCCACGATCATGACCGATCCTGACCTGGCGGACGCCACCTATATCGAGCCGATCTCGCCGGATGTGCTGCGGTTGATTATCGAAGTGGAACGCCCCGATGCGCTGCTGCCGACGGTGGGCGGGCAGACCGGGCTAAACGCCGCCGTAGAACTGGCCGAATCCGGTGTGCTGGCCCAATATGGCGTAGAGTTGATTGGGGCCAGCCTGCAAGCCATGAAGCTCGCCGAAGACCGCCAGTTGTTTCAGGAGGCGATGGCGGGGGTAGGGTTGGAAGTGCCGCGCGGCGGGCTGGCGGGGTCCCTATCCGAAGCCCAGGCGCTCGCGAACCAAATCGGTAGCTTTCCGCTGCTGATC
>JAADYV010000562.1 GCA_010092855.1 Chloroflexota bacterium
GCGATCATGGCCGTCAAGGTGCCCCCAACAGCCGTCAATCTGCGCCGTATCATCAACCTGGCGTCGGTGATCCAGTCGCACGCGCTTAGCTTCTTTTACCTGTCCTCGCCCGACTTTTTGCTGGGTCTGGAATCCGATCCTGCCAAGCGCAGCATCTTCGGTCTGATGCAGTCCCACCCGGAGATCGCCAAAGACGGCGTGCGGCTGCGCAGCTTTGGCCAGAAAGTGATCGAGTGGATGGCGGGCAAGCGGCTGCACCCCAACTGGATTGTGCCGGGCGGCGTAAGTTCCCCGCTGCCGGAAGAGGTGCGCCAGCGCATTCTGGACGAAATCCCGGAGATGAAAGCGCTCATCCGTCGCAACCTGGACTGGTTCAAGCGCGCGATGGACGACTACGACGACGAAATCCGCACCTTTGCCAACTTCCCGACCCTGTTCATGGGCATGGTGGACGACGCGGGCAACCTGGACCTGTACGATGGCCGGCTGCGCATCATGGACGAGCGCGGACAAATGCTGGTCGATGGTTTCGAACCCTCGCTGTACCGCGACTACATCGGCGAAGCGGTCGAGCCCTGGACCTTCATGAAGTTCCCCTACTATAAGGACATGGGTTATCCGGAAGGCATTTACCGCGTTGGTCCGCTCGCACGCCTGAACGTGATCGAAGCGTGCGGCACCCCGCTGGCCGACCAGGAACTGACCGAGTTCCGCCAGCTTGATCGCCACATGGTGCTCAGTTCGTTCTACTTCCACTATGCGCGCCTGATCGAGTGCCTGTACGGGGTCGAGCGCATGGAAGAACTGCTGGACGATCCGGACATCACCCACACGCGCATCCGGGCGCACGCTGGCCCCAACGCCAGCACGGGCAAGGGCGTCACCGAAGCGCCGCGCGGCACGCTGATCCACCACTACCGCGTTGATCAGCAGGGCCGCGTGACGTGGGCCAACCTGGTGGTGGCGACCACGCACAACAACCTGGCCATGAACCGGGGCGTGCAGCAGGTGGCGCACCGCTACGTTGACGGCGCTAACCTGACCGAAGGGATGCTCAACCGCGTCGAAGCCGTGATCCGCACCTTCGACCCGTGCTTGAGCTGCTCCACCCATGCGCAGAACCAACTGGCGCTGCACGTTCAGTTGGTGGGGCCGGACGGTGGGATATTGGACGAAAAGTGGCGTGACTGACGTGCTCGTCATTGGCTACGGGAATCCCCTGCGTCGTGACGACGGCGTAGGACCTGTGGTGGCGGGCCGGTTGTTAAAGGCTGGCCCGCCCGCTTCCGTTGCAGTGCTGATCTGCCACCAGTTAACGCTGGAGATGGCGGAACCGCTCAGCCAGGCCGCGCACGTTATCCTGATTGACGCGGCGCGTAACGGCGTGCCGGGCCAAATCGCCTGCCGGGAAATCCAGCCGGACACCGGCCTACCCCCTACACTGCTGCACCACATGACTCCGGGCGCGCTGCTGGCCGGAACCCAGGCGCTGTATGGTCGCGCACCACATACGCTGCTATATACCATCACCGGCGCATCGTTTGCGTATGGCGAGGGATTGACGACAGTGGTGGAAGCGGCGGCACTGGAACTCTGCACCCGGCTCGAATACTTGCTCCAGCGTATGGCGGGCGAATCTATACTACACTTGCCACCTGAATTTGGATGTGCCTGACCTCGCTCTTCAACCCCTCGACGGCTGTTTCCCCACTTCACGGCGCAATTGTGCAGACTCACCAACGCCCTTAAACAAGCTTTAAATTGACTCCTGTCTAGCCGTGTGTTAAGCTGTTTCTGTCTTAGGAGACAGAGTATTATGTCGGGCAAACATCAAACTACATCCAAACACATCTCCTCCCTCTCCAACAATGTCTGGGGCTGGTTTGGGTATTTTTATTTTGGCGGAGCCATACAACGGGTCCGGGCTTGACTGCTGCCAGAATAAACTAACCGACAAACAGGTAATTGACGGGAACAGGGCGCAGAGCACAAGCTCCGCGCTCTTTTATTTTGTCTACAGGAGGTAACATCGTGAGTTCGACCGTATGCCGGGGTGTGCGCGGGGCGATCAACGTGGCGGAAAACTCCCGCGACACGATCCTGGACGCTACCCGCGAACTGCTGCAAGCCATGATCGACGCCAACGCCATTTTACCCGATGACGTGGCCAGCGCATTCTTTACGACGACGATGGACCTCACCGCCGAGTATCCCGCCGTAGCTGCGCGGCAACTGGGCTGGTACGACGTGCCGCTGTTGTGCGGACACGAAATGGATGTGCCGCACGGCCTGGCCAAGTGTATCCGGATTCTGGTTATGTGGAACACCACGCTGGGTCCGCGTGACATCAAACATATTTACTTACGCGACGCCGTCACCCTTCGTCCCGATATTCATCCGACCGCCTGAGAACGCTTGAGGAGATCAAGAAGGAGCACGACCCATGATTGTTGTCATGTCAGTCAACGCCAGTGCACGAGAAATCTCAGACGTCATCGCTCGCATCCGCGAGATGGGCTATGATGTGCACCTGTCGGAAGGCAAGGAACGCACCATCATCGGCGTCATCGGGCGCGGCCAACCGCTGCAGCAAGACCTGCTCGCCCTGTTACCCGGCGTGCAGCAAGTCATGCGGGTAACCCACCCGTACAAGATCGCCAGCCGCGAGTATCACCCGGACGACACGCTCATCCCGTTGAACGGCATCCAGGTGGGCAGCGAAGACCTGGCGATCATCGCGGGTCCGTGCTCGGTGGAAGATCGCGTCCAGATCATCGAAACCGCGCACGCCGTCCGGGAAGCAGGCGCGACAGCCTTGCGTGGCGGGGCCTTCAAACCGCGCACCTCGCCTTACGCCTTCCAGGGACTGGGCGAAGAAGGGCTGCAATACCTGGCCGAAGCGCGCGAAGAAACCGGCCTGCCCATCGTCACCGAGATCATGGACCCGCAGTTGGTACCGATGGTGTGCCAGTATGCTGATGTGCTGCAAATCGGCGCGCGCAACATGCAAAACTACACGCTGCTGCACGCGGTGGGTGAGAGCCAGCACCCGGTTCTGCTCAAGCGCGGGATGAGCAGCACAGTGGAAGAATTGTTGATGGCAGCCGAATACATTTTGAGTCATGGCAATACGCGCGTGATGTTGTGCGAGCGCGGCATCCGCACCTTCGAAACCGCCACGCGCAACACGTTCGACATTAACGCGATCCCGGTTCTTAAGGAAATATCGCACCTGCCGGTCATCGCGGATCCTAGCCACGCCACCGGCAAGTGGGAGTACGTGGAGAAAGTGTCGATGGCCGCTATCGCCGCCGGTGCCGATGGCCTGATTATCGAAGTACATCTTGATCCCGAAAACGCACAGTCCGATGGGCGGCAGTCGCTCAAACCCGAACGATTTGCCGCGTTAGTGGAAAAGGCAAAGCAGCTTGCCCCGGTGGTTGGGCGCCGGGTGGCAGCCCCCGTAACCGCATGATCGACAGCTTTAGTATTCACATCATCGGCCTGGGGCTGATGGGCGGGTCGTTGGCGATGGCGCTGCGAGGTAAGGGGCAGCGCCTCACCGCCGAAGACATCAACCCTGCTGTGTTGCACCAGGCCACCGCCAGCGGCGTCATCGACGGCATCGGCGAGGCGCACGACGCCGATATCGTGGTGTTGGCCGTGCCTGCCGATATCATCCCGGATCAACTGCCCACGCTCGACCTGAAACCGGGGACGCTGGTCATCGACCTGGGCAGCACCAAAACGCGCATCTGCAACGCGCTGGACGATCTGCCGGAAGGCGTGCTAGCCGTCGGCGGGCATCCGATGTGTGGGCTGGCGGAAAACGGGTATGCCAACGCCACTGGCAAACTGTATCAGGGCGCGCGGTTTGTGCTGTGCGAGACCGACCGCACCACATCAGAGGCGCGAACGCGGGCCGAAGCGCTGGTTCAAGCGTGTGGTGCCGAACCGCTGTGGATGGAGCGCGAGCGCCACGATCATCTGACCGCGCTGGCCAGCCACCTGCCGCACCTGCTCAGCTTTGCGCTGATGAGCCTGGCAATGGAAGAAGCGGCGCAGGATGCAGCGCTGTTCGAGCTGGCAGCGGGTGGCTTCGACGGGGCGACGCGCCTGGCGCGCACGGATGCAGCCATGATCGTGGGTATGTTTGGCACCAATGCGGATGAACTCCGCGCGGTGACCGAATCGCTCCGCGACCACCTGGATCGCCTGGAACAACTGCTGGACGATTTGCCGCGTTTGTACGATGAGTTAGACGTCATCGTTGCCGCGCGGCGCAGCTATACCGCCCAATATGGGGAGCGCTTAATTACATGAGCATTCACGTTCGTTCAGGCCGGACCCTACATGGCATCGTCACCGTCCCCGGCGATAAATCGCTGTCGCACCGCGCCGTGATCCTTGGTGCGCTGGCAGAGGGCACCACGCAGGTACGCGGCTGGCTGCCCGCCGGGGATACGCTGGCGACACTGGACTGCATTCAGGCGTTGGGCATCACGGTGAAGCGCCACGATGAGGCCACGCTGATGGTTCACGGCCAGGGCTTACACGGCTTGCAGGTTCCGGCCCATGCGCTGGACTGTAAAAACGCCGGAACCGGGCTGCGCTTATTGGCTGGAGTGCTGGCCGGGCAGCGCTTCGAAAGTGTACTGGACGGCAGTGAGCAACTCCGCCAGCGTCCTATGCGCCGCATCACCGATCCGCTGCGCGAGATGGGGGCCCAGGTGAAGGACCAGGACGGGCGTGCGCCGCTGCATTTTTCCCCGGCCACACTGCACGGCATCACCTACCACATGCCGGTCGCCAGTGCGCAAGTCAAGAGCTGTTTGCTGCTGGCAGGATTGTTCGCCGATGGTGACACCACCGTCATTGAGCCGGGTCCTGCCCGCGACCACACCGAACGGATGCTGGTCGCAATGGGGGCCACAATCCAGAGCCAGAACAGCCACGTCACCGTTTCACCGGGCGCAGCGTTGGCCCCTTTAGACCTGACAATCCCTGGTGATATGTCTTCGGCAGCGTTTTTGCTGGTGGCGGCGCTGATCACCAACAGCGCGATTCAGATCACCAATGTGGGCGTCAACCCAACGCGCGCCGGTATTGTGGAGCTATTGACGGCGATGGGTGCGGACATCCGGGAATTGAATCCGCGTGAGGCAGCCGGTGAGCCGGTAGCAGATTTGGATGTCAACCCTTCTAGTCTACGTGGAACAGCTATCAGCGGTGATGTCGTGGTGCGCGCAATTGACGAGTTCCCGGCGCTGATGGTGGCTGCCACGCAAGCCGAAGGCGAGACGGTGGTCACGGACGCGGCGGAACTGCGCGTCAAGGAAAC
>JAADYV010000563.1 GCA_010092855.1 Chloroflexota bacterium
GTGTTGGGCATTTTTCCTGAAGGAGGCAGTTGGGCCCAGGTTTTGCGCCCGGCACGCCCGGGCACCGCGTTTCTGGCTGCCCAATCTGGCGCGCCGATCCTGCCGATTGGCATTGATGGTATGACCGACCTGTTCCCGCTGGTGCGCCGCCGCAAGCGTGCGAAAATCACGCTTAACATTGGGGAGCCGTTTGGCCCATTCGTGGCCGAAGGGAGCGGACGCCAGCGCCGGGAACAGTTGGAAACCATTGGTCACGAGATCATGGGGCACATTGCCGACCTGCTGCCGCCCGAACGGCGCGGGGTCTATTCGCCCGATCCGGCCTTGCGCGAAGCAGCAGCCGCAGTGGCAGAATATCCCTATGGTGACCTCAACCGGCCCGGTTAACCCCCAGCGCATTGTGCCCTGCGGTTTGATCTGGGGACGCCTGAGCAGTCGTTGCACCTAGTCTTGTCATATTCGCACATTTTCGTGGACGGTAAACTATGCAAGCAGCCATTACCCAAACCACCAATGTTCGGCGCGATCGTCTCGCCTGGTACCTGTTCGACTTTGGCAACTCGGCCTATGCCGCTGTGGTGTTGCTGGCCGTGTATTCGGCCTACTTCCAGAACTCGGTCGTAGGCGGGTCACGCGGCACGCAGCTCTGGGGTTTCTCCGTCGGCATCGCCATGCTGGTGGTCGCCATCACGTCGCCGGTGCTGGGCGCAATCGCCGACTTTTCGGGGGCCAAAAAGCGCTTCCTGATGTTCTTCACCACACTCTGCATCACGTTCACCGCGCTGCTGTTTTTTGTGGGCGAAGGCATGATCCTGTTCGGGATGTTGTTCTTCATCCTGGCCGAGATTGGCTACCGCAGCGGGCAGGTATTCTATAACAGCCTGCTGCCCGAAATCGCCGATGAAGACGAGATGCCGCACGTCTCCGGCATGGGCTGGGCGATAGGCTCGTTTGGCGGTATTTTGTGCTTGCTGATCGTGCTGCCCCTGATCGTGTTGATCGGCGGCACCTTTATCGTCCGCTCCTCGTTTGTGATCACGGCACTGTTCTTTGCGCTGGCGACCGGCCCCCTCTTCCTGTGGATGAGCGAGCGCGCCCAACCCCAAAAACTGCCGAAGGGCCAGAATCACCTGACCATCGGCTTCAAGCGGCTGTGGGCCACCGCCAAAAAAGCGCGCCACTACCGCGAATTCATCAAGTTCATGATCGCGTTCATCATCTTCAACGACGGCATCATCATGGCGCTGGACTTCTCGGCCATCATCGGCGCGGTGATGTTCGGGCTGGCGCAGGAGCAGTTGATCATCCTGATGATCATCGTGCAGGTGACGAGCGTGATCGGGGCGCTGGCGTTTGGCGTGACGGCAGAGCGCTGGGGCAGCAAGACCACGATTGTGGTGTCGCTGCTGCTGATGATCGGCGCGATTGTGATCCTGTACTTCAACTACAGCGTGATGGGCTTCTTTGCGATTGCGGCGCTGGCCGGGTTTGCGCTGACAGGCGTGCAGTCGGTCAGCCGCACAATGGTCGGGCAGCTTTCACCTAAGGGGCAAAGCGCGGAATTCTACGGGCTGTACGCCATCTCCGGGCGCGCATCGTCCTTCGTCGGCCCGACGGTGTTCGGCATCCTGGTGCTGTCGTTGGAGCGCTTCTATCGCGACGGCGGCGAAGGGTTCAGCCTGGCTGAACGGCTGGCACACCGCAACGCGCTGTGGTCGATTGTGGCATTCCTGGCGGCGGGCCTGATCCTGCTGCTGACGGTCAACGTCGAAAAGGGTCGCCAGGCTGCGCGCGCAATCGTGACGGACCTGGACGACCTGGAACCCGCCGAGGACCTGGCCGGGGCGTAGGTCATCACCAGGCTATTGTCATTGTTTTCCTGTAGGGGCGTGATTGACCAGCCGTGCGGTCAACGCCCCTTTTTGGCTTAATGCGTTATCTCTCTCGCTGGTCGATTCCTGGGTACACCCTTCTGCGCTAGATTTCCAGCCGGTCACCGCCCGGTATGCTATAATGTGAACAGGGTTTTCATTCCTGCCACGTTTCACCCCACCATCTTTTTTGTATACCTACCGTTCACTGCACCGCAGCCATAACGTCGCAGTCCTCGCGCCGTCTGAGCAGGTTTTAGCCAGTCGTCAGGCCGTGTTGACGTTCGCTTCCTCCATTTCGCCCACGTCTCGTGAATAGTCAACACGACCCGGCGAGGATCGTGTGGTGCGGCTGTGGCAAATAGCCGTGCCGGAGACATGTGTTTTGCACCAAAACGAACGCAGGTGAGTGTTTTTAGGAGAGAACGATGAATAAGCGGCATTGGCTTCTGGTTATCGGTGGGATGTGTGTGGGTGTGCTGGCGGCTTCGCTGGTATGGGGCTTCCTGGCCCCCGCGACGAGTCAGGCGGATACGCCTGCGCGACCGGAATATGGCGTGAGTACGGTTCTGTTAGAGGACTATACGGACAGCGGGCGTGAGTTTCATATCCCCAACGAATACCCGGAAGATGGACAAGGTTTTTATATCATTGGCATGACCGTGGCGATTCAA
>JAADYV010000102.1 GCA_010092855.1 Chloroflexota bacterium
CGCAGGGTTCGGGACTGGGGAAGCATCCCGAAGTGCCTATATATTCGTTCCTAACGTAGCCCCGTCAATCTTCCGATTGGTGGCTGAGACTGGTCAACTCCAGGCTTGCTTTCACAAGCCCCCGCCTTTAGGCGTGGGGTAGTTGACTATATCTTCGGCAGTTCAATCGTCTGCTGGTCCTGGTATTTGCCTTTCTTGTCGGCGTAAGAAACCTCGCATGGTTCGTCCGCTTCGAAGAATAGCACCTGCGCGATGCCTTCGTTGGAATAGATTTTGGCGGGCAGCGGCGTGGTGTTGCTGATCTCCAACGTGACATAGCCGGTCCATTCTGGCTCGAACGGCGTCACATTGACGATCAGGCCGCAGCGGGCGTAACTGCTCTTGCCCAAACACACCGTCAACACACTGCGCGGAATGCGGAAGTGTTCGACGGTCTTGGCCAGCACAAACGAATTGGGCGGGATGACGCACACGTCGCCCTCGAAATCGACCATCGACATCGGGTCGAAATTCTTGGGATCAACGACGGTGTTATAGACGTTGGTGAAGATTTTGTACTGGTTCGCAACGCGGATGTCGTAACCATACGACGACAGGCCATAGCTGATCACGCCGTTGCGCACCTGGTGATCTACGAACGGCTCGATCATGCCGTGCTCCTGCGCCATCTTACGAATCCAGTGATCGGGTTTAAGGCCCATAGGGTGTAACTGCTCCTTGTGTTCGTGCCCTGCGGTGTTATACGCATCAGGGGCACACGATCTGCCCCTGACCTTGACGTCCTGATTATCGCACGTTTTCCCGATTTTGCGGATGTTGCGTGCCGTTGGGCCTACATCACGTCCGGCGCGGACATGCCCATCAGCGTCAGCAGGCGCTTGAAGACCATTTGCGCCGCCGCGTACAGCCGCAGCCGCGCGCGCGCCACATCATGCGGGACTTCGCTGTGCAGCACGCGCACGTTTTCGTACATGGGATGGAATTCGCGTGCCAGCTCCAGCGCATAAAACGCGAGCTTGTGCGGCGCAAGCTCGGTGTATGCCTGCACCATGATCTCCGGCAGTTCGAGCAGCTTGCGGACGAAGGCGCGTTCCTGCTCGCCCAGCAGCGACAGGTCGGCGGGCGGCGTGGTGTCCAGGTCGCTTTCGGCCACCTGGCGGAAGATGCCTGCACAGCGCACGTGCGCGTTCTGGATGTAGTACACCGGGTTTTCGTTGGCCTGCGTGCGCGCCAAATCCAGGTCGAAGTCCAGGTGGCTGTTGGGGCTGCGCGCCAGGATGAAGTAGCGCACCACATCCGCGCCCACATC
This sequence comes from Chloroflexota bacterium, assembly GCA_010092855.1. GTDB lineage: Bacteria > Chloroflexota > Anaerolineae > Aggregatilineales > Aggregatilineaceae > TC-15. The sequence continues at coordinate 1,310 of JAADYV010000102.1, forward strand.
GGCGACCAGTTCGTCCAGCGTGACATATTCGCCCTTGCGCGTGCTCATGCGCCGTTTTTCGCCGCCTTCGAACAGCGTCACAAACTGGTGCAGCAGCACGTGTACCGGCTCCGGATCGTAGCCGATGGCTTCCAGCCCGCGCGCGACGGTCTGCGCCTCGATGATGTGATCGGTGCCCAGCACATTGACCAGGTAATGGAAGCCGCGGTCCAGCTTGTTTTTGTGATAGGCGATATCGGGCAGCACATAGGTTGGCTCGCCGGTGGACTTGACCAGCACGCGGTCTTTTTCGTCGCCAAACGCCGTCGAGCGGAACCAGACGGCTTCTTTGGCTCCCGGCTTGACCTGGGCGCGCTCTTCGTCGGTGGCGGCTGCGTGCAGCACAGAGCGGTAGACATAGCCGCGCTGCTCCAACGCTTCCAGCACCTCCCACACCGCGCTGCTCTCGTACAGGCTGTTTTCGTTGAAGAACTCGTCAAATTTCATGTGGATACGGTTCAGGCTGGCCTCGATCCATTCGAAGATCGCCACTTCAGCCAGCGTTTTGAATCGCTCCCAGCTTTCGTCCTTGAGCGCGTCGGCGTGTTCGGCCACCAGCTGCTTGGCCAGCTCGATCAGGTAATCGCCCTGGTAGCCTTCGGCGGGCAGCTCGAAGGCCAGGCCCAGCGCTTCCAGGTAGCGGGCTTGCAGGCTGCGGCCCAACATCTGCATCTGGCGACCGGCGTTGTTGAAGTAGTATTCCAGTTCAACCGCGTAGCCCAGCGCGGCCAGCAGGTTGGCCATTGTGCTGCCGATCACGCCACCGCGTGTGCGCCCGACTGTAATCGGGCCGGTGGGGTTGGCGCTCACACATTCGACCTGGGCGCGCTGCCCGGCTCCGATCTCCAGCGCGAAAACGTCGTCTCTGGCGGCAATGATGGCCTCGACCTGCTCCAACACCCAGTCGTCGGCCAGGCGGATGTTGAGGAAGCCAGGCGGCGCAGCGGTGATCGCGCCGACGTAGTCGACGGCGGGCATGTGGGCGGCGACCGCGGTGGCGATGTCGAGCGGCTTGCGGCGGGCGGCTTTGGCCAGTTGCAGCGCGGCGGGGCTGGCGTAATCGCCGTGGGCGGGGTCGGCGCGCTGGACGGTCAGCGATTCTGGTAGGTCGAATTCTGGCAGATCACCGGCGGCTTGCGCGGCATGGATGGCCTGCCGGATCAAGATTTCGAGTTGGATGGGTAACAAATCCACGATCAACACTCCTCGACGCAGCGGAGAAAGCATATGTGCGGCCCATTGTAGCACAGTTTGGCGGCTGGGTGACGGGGCAAGAATATTGTTTAAGCGTTGTCTAAACATAACAAATCGTTGACATGTCACTATGCTTGTTATAAGATATTGTTACGTTGGGTTCTTTATTTTATGGAGTGGAGGAGTTTATGGCAGCACAGTTTAAAGCATTTAACCCGGAAGCCGAAGTGTTGGGGCAGGCGATGGTGGCCTTTGCGGAATGCTCGAACCGCGAAGCGATCCAACCTTTCATGGAAAAACATGGCCTCAG
>JAADYV010000564.1 GCA_010092855.1 Chloroflexota bacterium
CGAACCGGCGCTGTTTCGCGACAGCGATACCGGCCACTTTGCAGGGCGGACGTTTGTGCTGGCCGGGCGCCAGCCGGTGTGGCTGCACCATCTGGGGACGTTGGCTCAGGCGACAGGACTGCGACACCTGGCATCCACCTATTCCCCATTTGCGTTTGATTCTGCTGCGCTGGCGCTGCCCGCCTTGCACCTGCGCCTGGGCTGGGCGGACGGCCATCAGTGGGCGGCGATGTATCCTTCAGACGCGATTCCGTCATCGCTGCGGGCCCTGGTGCGCATGTGCCGGGGCGTGGGCTACCGGCTGGTGAACGATTTGCCGTTTGTGACCGCCAGTGATGAGGCCGAGACCGTGGCGCGCATCAAACTCACGGCGCGCGGGGACTGGTATATGAACGGGCGGCGCATCCCGCTGCGGGTGGTGTTTCGGGAACTGCGCCGCCTGCAGCTGCTGGGGGGTGAGGTGTGGTACCACCGCGAAAACCCGGACCAGGACCCTACGCCTGCCGTGTGGGAAATGGCTCGCGCCTTTATGGAAGAAGCCTCGCAACTGCAACTCCCGATCCGGATTTTCGTAGAAGATTTTGACCAGTTGTATTGAGGGGGTGGTTGTTGGTGATTGGTTGTCGGTTTTTGGTCAAGGCAGGCACCCACTAAACGCTATTCCGCTCATTGAGAACTGATAACCAATGGCGAACAACCACGCTCTACCTTGCACGCCGCCGCAGTGAACCAGCCACCCCTGTTCACTGCGGCGCGTGGTTTCTGCACCTCGTCTATCCCGCAATAACCCACATTATCCCACACATATCCCACACAAATCCCACAGGCTGGTGGAATACGGCAGGCAATGTGCGAACCTGGGTAGGGTTGACATTCTCGCCTGAGCATGGCGCTCTCGTGAGCACAAATGTCAACACGGCCTGGCCTTAGCGGGTTCCAGGCGAAGGCCCACGCCGCATGTTACGGAAGGACCCGTGTCCAGGTATTAGCGCTGGGATCGTAACTCCAGGTTTCTAGTTCGAAGCTTTCGTTGGTTCGCCCTCCACCAAACATAATAATCCGATCTGCCGCGCTGTTATAAGCCATTGCGTGCCAGCCGCGTGCACCAGGGGACCCCTCTGGATCAAGCCTGATCCAGTCCCTGGCCTCATAATCAAACGCCCAGGTCGTACGGTGAGGTCCGCTGGCAGATACCCCGCCGTACAGGACCACCTGCTCCAATCCGGTGACGTATACTATGCCTGCGAAATAATACTCATAAAATTCATCCAGTGCTTCCCAGGTGTCCGTGTTGTAGTCGTATGCCCACGTCCCTCCAAAAACCAGGATAACCCGGTCGGCGCTGCCATCATAGGCCATGGCATGGTTCCACATGCCGGGTGGGCTGACCTCCGGCTGCATCTGTGTCCAGGTATTAGAATCATAGTCATATGCCCAGGTTTCGGTCAGGAAATTCCGGTCGCCAGGGTATGTAGCGTTGTCGAAACCACCGAACAAAATCATGCGGTCGGACTCGGTGTCATATGCCATACGGGCCCCAATTGCAGCAGGAGGAGCATTGTCTGGGCTCATGTTAGTCCACGAATCGGTGTTGTAGTCGTACACCCAGGTCGAGCTCGAAGCGTATCCGAATCCGGTCGAACCGACGAAATAGACGATGCGATCTGATTGCACGTCATAAGCGAGGGGGCCGAAGCCCTGGGGAGGTGATTCGACAGGGGACATCTGGGCCCAGGTGTTGGAGGAGACATCGTAGGCCCAGGTGTCTGTAAGAGCGGATACCGGTGACATCTGGCCCGCGGTCTGTCCCCCGTACATGATGATGCGGTCCGACTCGCTATCGTAGGCCATACGGTGAATTCCGCGGGGACGAGGAAGCGGCGAGGTTATCTCCGCGTTTTCGAGCCTGTCGGCTTCTGCCCAGCCCTCAACGTCTCCGAACGCGACGAGCGCCCACTCGCCATCCACCTCAATAACATTGACTACGTCACCCGCCTCGGCCACGACCAGGAGATCTGCAAAGAGGTTAGGCTCGGAATATATGATCATAGGCGGATCGGTCACGATTGCGGTGCCCAGCTCCAGGCCGCCTTGTGCCAGCGTACTGCTTGGTGACAAGATGAACAACAATCCTAGAATCAGCAAAAGCTTTTTGGTTCGTTTCTTTTGTTTCATCGTTTCCTCCTTGAAGAAAACAAAAACCGAAGGCTGTTCATCCGTTCAGATGACACTACCTTCGGCAGCTATCAATATGCATCACTGGTTCTGCCGCTGCAATCGATATAGCGGTAAAACGATTTCCCGATCTCATTTTATCATAGTTTTAAGCAGTTAACTATGCTTATGCTTAAGCATTTTTGCGCATTTGCGTCTCGAAACCCTAAATGCTACACTTACGTTGATAAAATAATGAACGTTGATGCATTGCATGTTTTGCGGTGATGGATAGCACTACGCACCAAACCCATCCCGCGCTATCCTTAGAAATAGATTTTTCTAGCTGGCTGTATTGTTTATGAAAACCATTTCACGCACGTGGATTTTGTGGTTGGCGATGGCGCTGGCGTTGCTGGCGGGGGCTGCCCTGGTGCAGTTCACGGCACAACCCCAGGCGGCTGGCGTGGTACGCGCCCGCGTCCAGGCGGCAATGGTCGACCTGGCCCCGCGTGATCCCGCCGGGTGCCCAAGCTGTCACCCCCAAACCACAGACCGCGTGCATGTGTCTCCAGTCTCACCATCTGCCCCGCCACCTGCACCTGCGGTCGAACTGGCCTGGAATCGCCTGCTGACCGTGCCGGACGTCGTCCCGGTGGCGCAGTCCCCCGTTGCGGCGGCACCGGATATGCAGGCCAGTCTGGACCGTGAGTTATACGATTTCGGGACGCACCTGCTGCACGCGCTGGACAGTGGTGTGAGCAGTGGCGACGCGCGCTACATCCCGCTGGCCGAAGAATTTCTGCTGCTGGTCGAGCAATCACGCGCGGCGACCACCGCCGCCGATACCCTGCGCGCGACCCGGTCGCTGGACCGGTTAAGCGTGGCGCTGTTTTTCATCCGCACCCATCCCGAACCGCTGCCGGTGCGCTGGCAGCCGGAAACGCGCCCGATCACGGAGCTGCAGCCTGCCGTGTTTGTGCCGCTGCCCACCCCTGCACCTGCCGCGATCCTGGCAGTTTGCGTGTTGCTGCTGGTGGTGAGCGCGGCTCCGCCCTGGTTGTGCCTTGTCTGCGTGGACGTGGTGCGCGACTTCAGTGTGATCTTTGCCTTTCACCGGCGTGGGCCGCCGGAGGGTGCTGGAGTCCGATCTGTGTTTGAAGGGAGATGGCCGTCGTTTGGCGCGCGATCTCCCTTTTGTTTTTCTACCTGTTTTTCGTCCGAAAGCTGTTTTGAAGGAGAGAAGGAGTATTGCGAATGTCACGTAAGCTATTGGTGACAGTAGGCGGCTTGATGCTGTTTCTGTCACTCCTTTTATTAGGTGGCGTATGGGACGCCGAAAGCCAGGGGCCGGGCGATGTACCAGCATTGCCCATCGTCACCTCGGCCACCAACGCGGTGGGTATCGGCGACTATGTAGCTGCTGAGGCTTACGCAGTGCCTGCCGGGGAAGACCCGGCGGAGCAACCGCTGGTCGCCCTGATCATGCCCTATGGCATTTACCCGGCCATGAACGTCATGAGCATTGACGATTTTGTGCAGCCGGAACTTGCCGTTGAGGGTTTCACCTTAGAATGGTCCCTGGAAGCGCCCGAAGGCGCGAACCCGGAACTGGTCGAAGGCACAGTGGCGATCTTCCGGGCCGATGTAGAGGGTGAATATAACCTGACACTGACGGCCACCGACGAAGCTGGCACCAGCGCCAGCACCACCTGGACGGTCTGGGCCACGACCTACGTGGGCGTGGGCGGCCTGGCGGGTGGCGCGCCGGAATTCCCTGAATGCGGCATTTGCCACACCAACACGGGCCGCGCCTGGTACAGCACCGCGCACGCTTCGGTGATGATGCGCGGGCTGGACGGCGAAGACGAATTTGGCGAATTCCACGCTGAATTTCTGCCCTACTACACCACCGGGTTTAACAACCTGGACGGTGCAGACGCGGGCGGTTTCGATGATGTCTGGGCCACCACCGACTGGACGGTGCCTGCCGAGATGATGGACGGCAACTACAGCGCCCTGGTGGCGGACTATCCGCAGTTGGCGGCCATGAGCGGCGTGCAGTGTGAAGCCTGTCATGGTCCTGGCGCGAGTCACCCGACCTCAGTGGCCGAAGGCCCGGCCCGGATCGGTACCGGCCTGGAATATGGGACGTGCGCGCAGTGCCACGCTTCTGAGGCGTTTGGCCCGGCAGCCCAGCAGTGGGAACTGAGCGGTCATGCCGACAAAACCGCGCAGGCGTTCTGGTACCCGATTGGCGATGA
>JAADYV010000565.1 GCA_010092855.1 Chloroflexota bacterium
GATGCGCCGGTGGATGCGGTCGGTGCCATGCCGGTTGAAATGGAGGCTGGCGGTGGTGAACCGCTCCCGCCGGTGCCCCCGTCCGGCCCGGCGACCGGGTTGGGAACGCCCCCGCCCACGCCCGACACCATGATCTTCGAAGAGTACGATGTTAACCCGTTCTACGACACGGAAGACGATAACCTCAGCACATTTGCGATGGACGTGGACACTGGCTCCTACACGCTGGCGCGCAGCTACCTGCGGGACTATGACCAACTGCCCGCGCCGGAAGGTATCCGCCCGGAGGAGTTCATCAACTACTTTGACGCCGGGTACGAGCCACCGGAAGGTGATGACACGTTTGCCATCCACCTGGAAGCCGCGCCCGCGCCGTTTGGCTATCCTGACCACTACCTCATGCGCGTGGGGATTCAGGGTCGTTACATCGCGCCGGAAGACCGCACGCCCGCGCTGCTGATCTTCGTCATCGACGTTTCTGGCAGTATGGACCGCGAGGACCGGCTGGAACTGGTCAAGGATGCGCTGGAGATTCTGCTGGGCGAACTGCGTGAAGATGACCGCGTGGGGATCGTGGTCTATTCCAGCACGCCCTACGTGGTGCTGGAACCGACGCCCGCCAGCGACTACAACACAATCATGAGCGCGATCAATGCACTGGGGCCAGGTGGTAGCACGGCGCTGGCCGGTGGGCTGGAACTGGGCTACCGCATGGCTGAAGAATACCAGCGCGAGGGCGAAATCACGCGCCTGGTGGTGTGCAGCGATGGCGTGGGCAACGTTGGTCCCTCCGGGCCAGAACCCATCATTGAGATGGTGGCGGGCTATGTGGACCAGGGCATCACGCTCAGCACGATTGGCTTCGGGATGGGTAATTACAATGACGTGATGATGGAGCAGTTGGCCAACAACGGCAACGGCAACTACTACTACATCGACAATTTGCGCGAAGCGCGGCGTGTGTTCGTGCACAACCTGACCGGCACGCTGCAAGTGATCGCGTATGACGCCAAAATACAGGTCGAGTTTAATCCCGAAGTGACCGACCGCTACCGGCTGATCGGCTACGAGAACCGCGATATCGCCGATGAGCAGTTCCGCGACGACACGGTGGACGCGGGCGAGATCGGCGCGGGCCACAGCATCACGGCGCTGTACGAGCTGGCATTGGAAGGCGCGGACGTGCAAGGCGTGGTGGCGACGGTCTATATCCGCTACCAGGATGCCGACTCCGGTGAAGTGGTTGAGATCAGCCAGGATATCACGGTGGATGAACTGCTGCCAGGTCTGGAGCAGGCGTCGGTCAGCTTCCGGCTGCACGCGGCGGTCGCTGAGTTCAGCGAACTGCTGCGCGAGAGCCGCTGGGCCGAAGATGGCAGCTACCTGGCCGTGCTGGAACTGGCCGAGCCGCTGGTGGATGAAATGGGTGGCGACGAAGAAGTGGCCGAGTTTGTCGAACTGGTGCGGCTGGCCGGGCGTTTTGTAGATCGCTAGTTCGCGTTTATCGTACATTACAAACCGCCACCACATCCAACCGGGTGTGGTGGTTCGGTTTCGGCAGCAATGCATAAAAGGTGATAAGCTAGGTCTGCCCTTTGGGAAGAGGGCTGGTGGAAAGGGAGAAATCGTATGAACTGGCGAATGCTTGGAGTGAGTGTGCTGTGCGTGGCGCTGCTGGCGTTGGTGCTGGGGGCATGTGGCGGTGATGACGCTGGAGACGATGAAGGAGCGCCGAGCGATCCAGGGCGTGCCATGTCGGATGGTCCGGGGGATGGTGCTAGGGCGGCAGAATCCCAGGCCGAAGCACCGGTAGGCGATGCGGCGGCGGCTCCCGATGATGGGGTTGGGGCCGAACAACCGGAATCAACGGGCGGGTTGGAAACACCAGAACCAGACCCACGCCCGGAAGACACGACATTTTTCCAGAACTATGGCGTCAACCCGCAGGTGAATACGGCAGACGACAACTTGAGCACATTCGCGATGGATGTGGACACGGCGTCGTATACCCAGGCGCGCAGTTCACTGCTATCCTACAATGCGCTGCCCAATCCGGACAGCATCCGGTCCGAGGAATTCATCAATTTCTTCGACGCAGGATATGAACCGCCCACTGACGGCGACACGTTTACCATCCACCTGGAAGCCGCGCCTGCGCCGTTCGGTGAGCCAGGGTCCTATCTGCTGCGTGTTGGCTTGCAGGGGCGCTATATCGCGCCGGAAGACCGCACGCCCGCGCTGTTGATCTTCGTGATCGACGTTTCGGGCAGCATGGACCAGGGTAACCGGCTGGGGCTGGTCAAGGACGCGCTGGAGATTTTGTTGGGCGAACTGCGCGAAGATGACCGCGTGGGGATCGTGGTCTATTCCAGCACGCCTTACGTGGTGCTGGAGCCGACGCCCGCCAGCGAGTTCGACACGATCATGAACGCGATCAACGCGCTGGGGCCGGGTGGCAGCACGGCGCTGGCCGGGGGACTGGAACTGGGCTATCGTATGGCGCAGGAACACAAACGTGCGGGCCAGATCACGCGCGTGGTCGTGTGCAGCGATGGCGTGGGCAACGTGGGTCCTTCCGGGCCGGAACCGATCATCGAAATGATTTCGGGGGCGGTTGACGACGGCATTACGCTCAGCACCATCGGCTTTGGCATGGGTAACTACAACGACACGATGATGGAACAGTTAGCCGACAACGGCAACGGCAACTATTATTACATCGACGACCTGCGCGAAGCGCGGCGCGTCTTTGTGCATAACCTGACCGGTACGCTGCAAGTGATCGCGTATGACGCCAAAGTGCAGGTCGAGTTCAATCCCGAAGTGACTTCCGCGTACCGGTTGATCGGCTATGAAAACCGCGACATTGCCGATGAGCAGTTCCGGGACGATACGGTGGACGCCGGTGAAGTCGGCGCGGGCCACAGCATCACGGCGCTGTACGAGATTGTGCTGCATGACGATGCCAGCAGCGGCGTGGTGGCGACGGCGTATATCCGCTACCAGGATGCGGAATCCGGGGAAGTGGTCGAAACTAGCCAGGATATCACGGTGGATGACCTGCTGCCTGATTTTTCGGATACATCGCCCGGCTTCCGGCTGCACGCGGCGGTGGCCGAGTTGAGCGAACTGCTGCGCAACAGTTACTGGGCACAGGGCGGCAGCTACCAGGCAACGCTGGCGTTTGCCCAGCCGCTGGAGAGCGCTTTTCCGGGCAGTCCGGATATTACCGATCTGCTGGAGATGATCCGCGCCGCCGGGCGGTTGGTGGATCAGTAGGGCGGGAGCGGCAGGTGTAACGCAGCGAAAGCGAGGAAAAATGCCGGATACGGATTTGACGCGGGCACTGGGGCGGGCGGGATTGGTACAGTTTGGGCGCTACATACAGCCGGATGGCAGCGCGTGGCCGGTTGCGTTACGGCTGCGCTGGCTGCCGTCCTATCCCGCCTTGTTAGGCGAGGTGGCTGCAGCGCTGGAGCCGCTGCTTAATGGTCTGCCGGGTGACCGGGTGCTGACCACGGTCGATGCCACGCCCATCGGGATCGCGCTGGGCTTGCGCACGGGACTGCCGGTAGTGTATCCCTATGGACGGGTGCTGGACTACACGGCGGCCTACGCCATCGAGGGCGCGTATGATGTCGGACATCCCACGCTGCTGTTGGCGGACGTCCTGGTCGACGCCGCGCACGCGGACGCGATCACGGCGCTGGCGCGGCGGGTGGGCCTGGATGTGGAAGCGGTGCTGGCCGTGATTGACGTGGGATTGGGCGCGCGCGCCGGGTTGGAAGCTGCCGGGTATGCGGTACGGTCGGCGCTGGCGTTGCGCGAGATGCTGCCCGTGTTGGAGGGGGTAGACCTGTTGCCGTCGAGAATGCGCGGCACGGTGGAGAAATGGTTGGATGAGTATGGTGAGTAAACTGCAAAGACAATTTACCGGTACGCTGTTGGGCGCGATGACGGGCGATGCACTGGCGAAGCCGGCCAAAGACTATTCCCCGGACGAACTGCTAGACCGCGCAGAAATCGGGTACGAGATGATGGGTGGTTTCTATACCGAAGACACCGAGATGATGCTCACGGTGGCCGAAGTTCTGCTCGACCTTGGCGACATCGACCCGGATCCGCTCGCCCACCGCCTGGGCGAAAATCTGGACCCGATGCGGGGGTATAACCCCGGCGCGTTGGAGGTGATGTACGCGCTGCAACAGGGCCGGGATTGGCGCGTGGCCAACCGGTTGGTGTTCGAGGACGGGTCGTATGGAGCCGGGAGCGCATGTCGGGCCGCCCCGGTGGGTCTGTTCTTTCACGATGACCTGGACCTGGTCGTCGATGCGGCGGCGGAAACGGCGCGTGTGACTCATGCCCATCCGGTTGGAGAAGCAGGCGCGGTCGCCGTTGCGCTGGCGGTGGCGCTGGCCGTGCAGGGCGAGCAGCCGCGCGCGATCTATGAGCAGGTGTTGGAATGGCTGGCAGACACTGGCTTTGGCGACCTGGTGCCGTATCTTGAGGCGATGCAGGACCTGCTGCAGGTCTGGCCCGATCCACCCGACGTAGTCCAGGTGCTGGGCAACCGGCTAACAGTGCAGGAATGCGTGCCGGCAGCGGTGTATTGCGTGCTGCGCTATCCCAACAACTTCGAA
>JAADYV010000566.1 GCA_010092855.1 Chloroflexota bacterium
CGCCTGTACGATCCGACGGCGGGGCGGATTCTGCTGGATGGACACGATCTCCGCGATGTGACGCTGGAATCGCTGGCGGCCCAGGTCGGTATGGTGACACAGGAAACCCACCTGTTCCACGACACGATCCGCACCAACCTGCTGTATGCCAAACTGGACGCGACCCAGACGGAACTCGAAGTCGCCTGCCGCACAGCCAATATTCACGATTTCATCTCCGAACTGCCGGATGGCTACGATACGGTAGTGGGAGAACGGGGCTACCGACTCAGCGGTGGCGAGAAACAGCGTATCGCCCTGGCGCGCGTGATCCTCAAAGACCCGCGCATCCTGGTGTTGGACGAAGCCACCAGCCATCTGGACAGCCAGTCGGAAGCGCTGATCCAGGACGCGCTCAAAACTGTGATGGCGGGTCGCACCAGCATCGTGATCGCGCATCGCCTGAGCACGATCCTGGCCGCCGACCAGATTCTGGTGGTGGATCGTGGACAGGTTGTCGAGCATGGCACGCACGCCAACCTGCTAGCTCACAATGGCCTGTACACACAACTGTACGAAACGCAGTTCAGCCGCGAACAACAAGAACTACTCGCCTGACGGAGTAGGATACAGCCCGGTTCAGGTCGCTGACCGCCGGACTTTTTGTGCAACAGCCAACTCGTAGGACATCCGCAGCAGCTCAATCGCACGCTGGACATCTTCATCTGTGCGCATATACACACTCACCCAGCCGCTGTCCGGCAGCAGGTGATGCGCTTGCGCGCGCCCGGCGGCGACCACCTCGTCCCGAACCCGCGTCGGGAAAGGAATATCCACCAGCGAATTACCGTGAATGTGACCAATCTCGCGCTTGCCCAGGCGATACTCGGTACCCCCAAAGCGGTGCGGGTGCGCTGCCACGCCTTCCCAGGCCAGCACTGCCGCACCAATCGTGTCGCTTGCGCCCTGTACAGCCATACGATGCCCTCCACATTGCACCTGACGTTGCCTTGATCATACACCCGCCACCAGCAGTTCCCCCATTGACGTTGGCACGAGAAACAAAAAACCCGCCCGTGATGCAGGCAGGTTTGTCTATCCTCGGTCCGATCAACAGCGCGCAGTCCCTAGAACGGCCACAGCAGTGGCACGCCGATCAATGTCACGACCAACATCAGCAGCACCATCGGCACCCCCGACTTGATGTAGTCCTTGAAGCGGTAGCTGCCCGCGCCCATCACCAGCGTATTGACCGGTGACGCGACCGGCGATGCAAATGCCATCGACGCTGCAATCGACACCGCCATCAGGAATGCCTGGGGAGTCACGTCGAGCTGCATCGCTATCTCGAACGCAATCGGGGCCATCAGCACGGCAGTAGCTGTGTTCGAGATCACCTGCGTGAACATCGACGTGATCAGGAACAGCCCGGCCATCACAAACAGCGGACCCAGGTCCCCAAACGAGGTTGTTAACCCGCTGGCGACCTCCTCCACCAACCCGACCTTGTTGAGTGCGGTGCTCATCGGCAGCATCCCCGCAATGAGCACAATACTTTTCCAGTCAATCGAGTCGTAGGCGTCGTCCATCGTCAGACAACCGGTCAGCACCATAACCAGGGCTGCCGAGAGGCTGACCATCGCCACCGTGCCAACGCCCGTGATCAGCGCCACCAACATGCCCGCCATCACGAGCAGCGCCAGCGGAGCGCGGTGTTGGTAAGGCGCGCCCAACATGGCTTCCGGCTGGCCCAACACCACAAAATCACGCGGCCTGTCCTTAAGCGCCAGGATATCCTCCCATAGCCCCTGGACCAACAGCGTATCCCCGACTTCAAGCGGCGCGGTTTTCAGGTCTGGTTTTTCATCCACACCCGCGCGGATAATGTTGAGCACTGTCAGACGGTTGGTGGTGCCGAACCGGGCTTCGACCAACGTTTTGCCGTGCAGCGTGGAACGCGGCGGAATGATGACTTCCGCGATCCCGGCTTCTTTGCTCAGCAACCCATTACCATCGTCTTCGGATACTGGTTGAATACCCAGGTTCCAAAACGCGACGGCCTTGCGCATGGCTTCTTCTTCGGCCTGGATGACCAGGACATCATTGGGCAGCACCACGGTTTCGGCGGTGGGATGGACTGCCACTGGTGCTTCAGACTGGAAAACCAGGCTCTGGTCGCCTAGCCGGACCAGTGGCTGCGGCTGGGATTGGCGCTGAATCTCCAACAGCGTAACATCGAACTCATCACGCAAACGCGAGTCAGCCACCGTCTTGTGGCTTAACTCGGAGCCAGCCGGAACGCGCAGCCGGTACAGGTTGTCTGGCAACCGGTAGAGGTCCAGCAGTTCGGTCGGATTCTGGATTTGGGCTTGCATACTTTGCAGCGGTTGGTTGTCGGGCAAAATGCGCCGCCCTACCACGATCATGAACCCAATTCCGGCCAGGACCATTAACGAACCGACGGGCGTGTAGCTGAAGAACTGGAAGGTCGATTCGCCTTCTTCGCGCAGCAAGTCGGTCACAATAATGTTGGGCGTGGTGCCGATCAATGTCGTCGCGCCGCCAAGCAGCGCGCCATACGACAACGGGATCAGCAGCTTGGAGGGGCTAATCTTGGCCGTGCGCGAGAGGCTGATGATGGCCGGCAGCAGCACCGCCACCGTGCCGGTATCGCTGATGAACCCGGAGAGAATCGCGGAGGCCGCCATGATCACCACTACCAGGCGCGTCTCATTATCGCCTGCGATAGCCAGTATGCGCTGGCCGATCATACTCGCCAGGCCAGTCAAACGCACTGCACCACCCACCACAAACAGCGCCGCCACAATGATCACCACCGAGTTCGAAAAACCGGCGATAGCCTCGCCCGTCGTCAGTACCCCGGTGAGCATAAGCGCGACCACAACCCCCAATGCCACAATGTCCACGCGCAGCCACTCGGTGACGAACAACACAATGGCGATGATCAAAATAGCGAGCGTATACCACATCTCAAGCGACATACTATCTCCAGGGAATTGTTTTGGGGTAGTGTAACATGGCGCAGCATACCATGTCATGACGGCATCCAATAGTGTCAAACGGTGCCGCAAACTCCCCCCAATCAGCACACAATATCACAATGTGATCCCCTCCTGGAAACTACGGCTGCGTTCCCTCAAAACACACTCCAGTACCCGCCCAGGTTTTTTTTGCAGTAGGCTATCACAGGTGGGATAATAATAAACAGGTGGCAATCGAAAGGAGAATAGCGCCTCACGGACCCTTCTTTTTAGCACTCCCCATCTAAAAGATTTGACCAACTTAGTTACGAATGGAGTTACCCTACATGTTGAAACATTCCAAACTTCCGCTGCGTCTACTCATTCCCATTTTTCTGGTTGCTTCCCTGGCCATTGCCTGGCTGATTATGCCGGTGCACGCCCAGGAGGGCGATGAGGGACCAGAAACCGTAGCGCTGGTCGGCTCGCTGCAAAGCGTGTTGGGCTGCGACGGGGACTGGATGCCCGAATGTGAAGCAACCGCGTTAACCTACGACCCGGACGACGATGCCTGGGTGGGAACGTTCGACCTTCCGGCGGGCAGCTACCAGTACAAGGTAGCGCTCAACGGCTCTTGGGACGAAAACTACGGCGCGGGCGCAGTGCGCGATGGCGACAACATCGACCTCGTCCTGGAAGAAGAAACCAGCGTAACGTTTATCTATGACCACAACACGCACTGGATTGCCGAAGATGTGAACGCAGTCATCGCTACCGCTGCGGGCGACTTCCAGAGCGAAATCGGCTGCCCTGGCGACTGGAACACCGACTGCCTGCGCACCTGGCTCCAGGACCCGGATGGCGACGGGATTTACGAATTCTCCACCACCGCGATCCCGGCGGGTGAATGGCAGGGCAAAGTTGCGCTCAACCAGACCTGGGACGTGAATTATGGCCTGGATGGCGTGCAGGATGGCGATAACATTCCGTTCAGCGTACCCGCCGACAACCACCTGGTGACGATTGCCTACGACACCGCTGACAACATGGTCACGATCACCGTCAGCGACGCGCCAGTTGCTGAGGAAGAAGAGGTCGAGGTCGTCCAGGTTGAGATCGAACAGCCGGACAGCGTGACCATCGCTGGCACCGTGCAGGGCCTGATGGGGTGCAGCGGTGATTGGGACCCGTCCTGTGAAGATTCGATGCTGACGTTTGACGAGGAAGACGGCCTATGGATCGGCACCTGGGACCTGACGGCGGGCAGCTATGAATATAAAGCCGCACTCAACGGCGATTGGGAACCCGAAAACTACGGTCTCAACGCCGAAGAACACGGCCCCAACATCCCGCTGGTGCTGGAAGAAGACACTACCGTCACCTTCATCTACGACCACCGCACGCACTGGATCACGGACAGCGTGAATTCGATCATCGCCAACGTGCCCAGCAACTTCCAGGCCGAGGTTGGCTGCCCTGGCAACTGGGCCCCGGACTGCCTGCGCACCTGGCTCCAAGACCCGGACGGTGACGGCATCTACGAATACTCCACCACCGCGATCCCGGCAGGCGACTGGGAAGCCAAAGTGGCAGTAGACCAGACCTGGGACATCAGCTACGGTGAAGGTGGCGCACTCGGCGCAGGCAATATCGCCTTTACCGTTGCCGAAGCCGGTCAACTGGTCACCGTAACGTTCGATCCCGTCACCCCGATGGTCGAGATCATCGTCAGCGATGCGCCAGTAGAAATGACCGAAGCGGAAGCTGCCGCCGAGCCGCAGCCTGAAAGCGTCACCCTCGTCGGTACGGTCCAGTCTGCGCTGGGCTGTGAAGGCGATTGGGACCCGGCCTGCGAAGCCACGTTCCTGGCCTACGACGGCGATGATGGCGTCTGGCAGGGCACCTGGCGGCTGCCAGCGGGCGACTACGAGTACAAAGTGGCGCTCAACGGCACCTGGGACGAAGACTATGGTGCCGGTGCAGCGCGCGGCGGCGACAACATCACCCTCTCTGTACCGGAAGAGATGAAGGTCACTTTCATCTACGACCACGACACGCATTGGATCGCCGACGATATCAACGCGACCATTGCCGTCGCAGTGGGTGATTTCCAGGATGAAATCGGCTGCCCCGGCGACTGGCAGCCCGACTGCCTCCAGTCCTGGTTGCAAGACCCGGACGGCGACGGCATCTACACCTACACCGGCGCAAATATCCCCGGCGGTGAATGGAAGCTCAAGGTCGCCATCGACCAGGGCATCCGCGAAAACTACGGTATGGATGGCGAACCGGGTGGCCAGTATATGCTGTTCACCGTGCCGGACCTGGGCTATGAAGTGACCATTTCCTACGACGCTGAAACGCACATCTACGAGGTAGCCGTCAGCGATGAACCGGTGGCCACCCCGGAAGAAGTCGAAGCGGAGATGGAAGCCGAGGCGGAAGTAGAAGTCGTAGCCGGTGCCGGTCTGCCCGAAGACCTGCAATCGCTGGTGCCGGAAGTGGTGATGACCGAACCACCCAACACCGTGACCATCGCGGGTACCGTCCAGGATGAACTCGGCTGCGACAACGACTGGGACCCGTCCTGCGAAGCTACGTTCCTGACCTACGACGCGGCTGATGACCTGTGGTGGGCGACCTGGACTTTGCCGGCGGGCAGCTATGAATACAAAGCCGCGTTGAATGGCTCCTGGGAGCCGGAAAACTACGGCCTCAACGCCGAAGAACACGGCCCCAACATCCCGTTGGAACTGGCTGAGGAAACGACCGTCACCTTCTTCTACAACCACCGCACGCACTGGGTTGGCGACAGCGTGAACTCGATCATCGCCAACGTACCCGGCTCGTTCCAGAGCGAACTGGGCTGCCCGGCGGAAATAAGCACCGGGGACTGGGAGCCGCCCTGCCTG
Organism: Chloroflexota bacterium; assembly: GCA_010092855.1. Lineage (GTDB taxonomy): Bacteria > Chloroflexota > Anaerolineae > Aggregatilineales > Aggregatilineaceae > TC-15. The sequence continues at coordinate 5,873 of JAADYV010000566.1, forward strand.
CGCACCCTGCTGGAAGACCCGGACGGCGACGGCATCTACGTGTTCTACACCAACTCGATCCCGCCCGGCGACTACGAACTCAAAGTGGCCGTCAACCAGTCCTGGGACGAAAACTACGGCATGGATGGCGCGCCGGGTGGTGCCAACATCGCCTTCACCATCCCCGCCGAAGGTCACCAACTGGTCGTGGCCTACAACCGCGCCGATAACATGGTCCAGATTGACGTGAGCGCCGAACCGGTAGATCGCCCGATCTACGCACCGCCGGTGGTGGTCAGTGCCGGCAACATCCGGACTTTGCGCGCGTACTGGGTCCTGGGTGATACCATCGCCTGGAATGTGAGCTACGAAGAGGGCATGGTCGTCCAACTGCACTATTCGCCCACCGCAGAGCTGGCGCTGGAAGAAACCGGCGTGGTTGGCGGCGAAGCCATCACCCTGACCTATTATGAAGCTGGCCTGCCGGAAGACGTGATCGCCAAGTTCCCGCACCTGACCGGGCAGACCGCCTTCCGCATCAGCGAAGACGACCTGGCGCTCGTACCGGACATTCTGCGCGGGCAGTTTGCGCTCTCGCTCACCGACTCCGAAGGCAGCTTGCTGGATGCCACCGGGCTGCAAATCCCCGGCGTGCTGGATGACCTGTACACCTATGACGGCGACCTGGGCGTGACCTGGGACGGCGACGTCCCGACGATCCGCGTGTGGGCACCGACGGCGCAAACCGTCCGGCTGCACCTGTTTGCCGACTCCGACCCGGCGACCGAAGCCAC
>JAADYV010000567.1 GCA_010092855.1 Chloroflexota bacterium
GCCGCGCGCGCCGCCAGCCGATCACCAATCCCAGCCCGGCCCCCAGTCCCAATCCGGCCATAAATACACGTACCATATTGGCCTCCCACTGTTTGCTTTTTGTGCAGCAATATCTACAAATTATGTCGTCAAAAAGGGCCAGAAGGGAGCGTAACGCGCGGCACCCTGGCCCCAAAAAACACCCTCCCCCGCCGGGCGTGGCGAAGGAGGGCGCTGTGTGTCGAGCGGGGCAACCAGTGCGAGTTAGTAACGCGCGTCGCCGGTGGCCGAGATGGTGTCGTCGGTGATGGTCACGCTGGTGATCGTGTAGCGCGCGGACTGCCAGATGATGTTGGTCCACGAGGTGAGCGCGGTGTCGTTCAGGGAGTCGATAGTGGCCTCGTCCAGCGGCTGGCCATTTATGGTCAGGCTGGTGATCACCCAGCGGATCACGCCATTTTCTACGACCGGCACAAACGTGATCGTTTCGGGGACGGTGCCGCTGTCGCCGGTCACGTTGGCCGACATCACCACCTGCCCCGGCTGGAGGTCGATGTACAGGTCGGAATACTGGGAGCTGGTGACGCCGAAAGTGCTGTTGATGTACGCTTCAGTCCACTCGGCGGTACCGCCCCCGCTGCTGAACGCGCCCAGGTTCCCTTCGGCCAGGTCGCCATCCCAGGTGAGCGTCTTCGTGGTCTCGGTGAATGTGATGTCCGATAGCTGTCCGGCCTCATACATGCCGGTGAAGAACATGCGCCAGGCGGATGCGAGGTTGTTCTGCTGGAGTTGGGCAGCATCAACGGCCACGCCATCGGTGGTTAGTGCGACGATGTTCCAGGTGATGGACCCATTGGCGATCACGGGCTGGAAGGTCACGGTGGTCACGCCGGGGGCGTTGGGGTCCACGCTGTTCATGGTCATCGTCATCTGGCCAGGCTGGAAATCGACCTGCATCCCAGGCGTGTCGGCGGCCAGCACCGTGTTGGCATAGGCTTCGGTGATGGTCAGGCTGACATCATTGTCCACAATGTCGACAGCGGGGTCGGAGGGATTGGTACGCTGCCAGGAGAGGGTCAGGGCGTTGTCGGTGACGGTCAGGCCGGTGAGGGGGCTGCCGTCCGTGCCGGAGGTCACCAGGTCGTCCAACCCGCTCACGGCCTCCTGGCTGCTGTCTTGCCCGGCGCGGGTGGTGAGGTCAATCGGGAAGTCGTTGATGGTCAGCGTGGTGGCGTTCCAGTCGATGGTGCCGCCGCTGATGAAGGGCGCCATCGTCAGGCCAATGTTCAGCGGATTCCCCTGCTGGCCCGTGATGGTCGCGGTGAGAATCACCTGGCCGGGCTGCAGGTCGACGTACAGGCCGGTCAATCCTTCGCCGGGGGTGGTCGCTTCGGCGAGCGCGGCGTTGATGAAGCCTTCGGTCAGGGTCAGCGAATCGTAGGGATCGTCCTGGGCGTGGGCGGCGGGCACCAGCGCCAGGCTCACCGCCATCACCATCAACACTGCCATCACCCACTGCTTACCATAGCGTTTCATACCACATCTCCTCTTTTGCGCTTGTTGGTCAAATGCCGGACGTTGTATTGCGTGTGCAGCCACCTGCACGCCTTCAGCATATGCGATCTGCGGCAGGTGGGGCAAGTGCAGGCTTCAACATTTCGGGGTGAGGGTGCTCATGGGAACATGTGACGGCAGTCATGGGGCAAGGTGACACCGGCAATCACAGGTGTGAAGCGACGGGGCGTTTAGAAGCGGTCCATGAGTTCCCAGAACCACCACATGAACACGGTGGCAACCACGAGGTAGATCGCCGAGATGCGCGCCAGGAGCGGTACCCAGGCGCGTTTGTTGCGGCGGGCCTGCGCCACAAAAAACACCAGCACGTAGCCAGCCGGGAGCGAGAGCAGCACCAGCGGAAAGGCCGCCATCTTGAGCGCCTTCTGCTCGCGGTAGTAGTTGCCGTCCTGGTAGGTTTCGAAGCGCCCGAAGTTTTCGTAGGCGCGTTTGACGCGCTCCAGGATGTTGAGTTGGTCGGCGCGCTCCAGCGATTCGCTGACGCGAACATACGCGCCATTCGGCCCCAGCAGCCAGTAGCCGCCATTCGAGGCGGGCAGGATGCTGGTCTGTGCGCCCGCGTTTTCCAGGAACGAGTCGTCGGTGGTGAGGGTTTCGCCGGTTTCGCCGTCGAGTTCCAGCACGACAATGCCGTCCCCGGACGACTTGAGCGTCAGCCACTGGTCGATCTGCCAGGCGCGCAGTTGGGAGCTGCTGTTGAGGCCGGGAATCCAGCGCAAACTGCCGGTGCTGACTTCGTAGTTGGAGAAGTAGAAGCTGGCGTTGTTCTCCGGGGAAACCACCTGCTCCCACGTGCCGCCGTGCAGCAGGAAGGGTTCGGCGCTGAGCGACCAGTTGATCACGTTGCCGGGCGCGCGGTCGAACAGGTCGCCGATGCGCAGCAGTTGGCCCTCGTCGCTAAGCGTGTACTGGTCACCGCCCAGGTCGGCCAGGATCAAGCTGTCTACCACGTCAAATGGGCCGCCGGAGGGTCCGCGTAATATCTGGACCTCGGTCGCGGCGGGATCGTCCACCTGGACCGGGGCGCTGGTGAACAGGTAGTACCACACGTCGGCGTCGAGGTGTGCCATTTGCAGTTTGCAGAGCGTCTCCGGTCCACAGTCCGCCGGGCCAATGACCGGTTCCGGATCGTGCCAGGCGCTGCCATCGTGCACCAGCACTACCAACGGATCGGTTTCACCAATGACCAGTTCCAATCCGCGCGCGGACCAGGCCAGACCGGAGACACGCCCGGTGAGGTCTTCGGGGAGTCCCTCCAAGCGTTCGGCTCCCCCGGCGGGATCAATGCGGTAGACCGCGGTCATTTGGTCCGAGGCGCTGCCCCACGCCACTGCGAGGTCGCCGGATTCCGCGCGGGCCAGGGCGAGAATCTGGCTGTCGGCGGCTACGTCTAGCGGCCACAACAAACTGGCTTCACCTGCTTCCAGGTCGAAACGCACCAACCCCCACTGCTCCGGCGGGCGCACACCGTTCTGTGTACTGACCTCCTGAAGCTGGGCAGACGGATCGTCCTCAGCGTCAGCGTAGCTGCAGAAGCGCCAGATGGCGTCATCCTCGATGAACGACGGGCCGGGCGCGCAGTCCTGCACAAATGGATCCAGCGTGCCCTGCGCATCGGCATATTCGACATAGCGCACGGGTGAGGGATTGCTGGCCGTGACCCAGAAAAAGCGCATCCAGGCCACGCCACACACGACAAACGCAATGGAGAAGATTAAGATGGTGGTCGTATCAAGTTTTCGAGCAATTGCGCGCATCGTGATTCCTTAATTCTTTTCACTTGGTGGTCGATCTGCACATTCTATAACATAGCAACGTGCGCGCGATCAGGCCACTCTACGCGGGAAGCGGGTGTGAGGTTTTCGCTTACTTCAGGATCACATCACCAGTGTGCGCTACGAGATCGCGGAGTGTTTCATGGTACAGGTCGGGCACATCGTCCGGCAGATGATCCGGATCGAAAAAGGCTGCATCAGTTGTCTCATCGGTTTGGGTGGCGAGATCGCCTTGCCAAGCGTCTACGCGAAACACAAACGATACAAACTGGTACGCATCCCCATAGGCAGTAACCGCACTGTAGCGGGGATCGGTGTACACGGCGATCAGGGTCCAGGCTGTCGCCGTCAGCCCGGTTTCCTCCCACACTTCGCGGACCAGCGCCTCCTCAATGTTCTCATCCAGTTCCATACTGCCCGCAGGCATCACCCAGCGCCCGTTATCGCTGCGGCGAACCAGCAGCACCTGCCGCTGGGCGTTGAGGATCACCGCGCGCGCGACCACTGCGATAAGTTTGCGGTGGCCCACCACTTGGCGCAACTGGCCGAGATACGACTCTTCGTAGGGTAAATTCGCTTTGGGCGATACCATGATCTTTGCTCCTGTTTGATGAGCCAATACATGTGAGTCGACGATGTGCGCGCTGAGTATACTCGCCGGTGGGGGAATGGGGTAGCCGGGTTCAGACGTTTTTTTGCGGTGTGGGGCAACGCGCCATTACCCCCCAATTAAAAAACGGCGGGGTGCACCCCACACCCCCCGCCGCGCCACCCACCGCCCCCCAA
>JAADYV010000103.1 GCA_010092855.1 Chloroflexota bacterium
ATGAGGCCCAGCGCGAAGAATTGCAGCGCACCGTACACCAGCGCAGAAGCGTCGGCATCAAACGCGCCGCGCTCCAACAGGCTGATCATCGGCTTGCCGATCAGCACCAGGCCCAGCGCCGCCGGAATGGTCGCAATCAGGATAAACCGTACCGCGCCAGACATGAAGCCGCGCCGGTTGTCGCGGTCGCCCAGTTCGCTGTAGGCGGCCAGCGTGGGAAAGACCACAAACCCCATTGCCGACCCGATCAGCGTTTCGGGGATGTTCATCAGCCGGTAGCCCCAGTCGAAGGCGCTGACGGCCCCGCTGCCCATACGCGAGGCGATGTTGTTAAAGACGACGGTGTTAAAGGCTACCACGCCCAATCCCAACACGCGCGGCAGCATCAGCCGGATCACGCGCCGCAGTTCCGGGTCGCCCCAACCCAGCGCGGGTTGCCACTGCATCCGGTAGCGGACCAGGCCCGGCACCTGGATGCCGAGATGCATGACCGACCCGATCACGGCTCCCCACGCGATGCCATACACCCCCAGCGGCCCGATCAGGAAGGCTGCGCCGAACAGAATCCCCACGTCGAACAGAATCGGGGCGAGAGCGGGCAGCAGAAAGTGGTTGTGGCTGTGCAGGATGCCCTGGAACATGCCGCTCACGCTGAAGACCAGGGTGCTGATCAACAGGATGCGCATCAGGTTGACGCTCTGGTCCACCTTGTCCGCGTCGAAGCCGGGCGCGACGACGTTCTCCACCAACCAGGGCGCGAGCACAAACCCGATTACGCTCAGGAACAGGGTGACGGTGAAGACCGTGTTGACGACATGGCTGGCCAGCCGCCAGGCATGAGCGCGTTCGCTGCGCGCCAGCAAGCCGCTGAACATGGGGATGAAGGCATAACTCAGCGCGCCGCCGCCGATAAGCAGCACGATCTGCTCCGGGATGCGGTTGGCGGTCACGAAGGCGTCCCACTCATCGCCCACGCCGAACACGCTGGCGATGATGAACGTCTGCGCCAAACTGATCAGCTTGGCGGTGGCAAAGGCCGTCATCAGGATGAGGGCATTGCGCGCCATGCTTTGCGAACTACTGGTGCTGGTGTGGGAGCTTCCGTTTTCGGTCATGGGTTGTGTCCGTCCGTTAGTGTTTGGGTGGCAACCAAACGCCGGGCCGCACGACCCGGCGTGTGATCATAAAACGGTTGATGCCAGTGGCAGGCTACTGCCCGGCTACTGCCCGACGACGGCCACGCTAAAGGTGCCGTTTTGGATGCGTTGGAGGGCATCCCGTGCCGGGAAGAAATTGGGATTGTAATCCAGGGTGATGTTGAAATGCCGGATGGCGGCTTGGGTATCACCCCGCGCGGCATAGGCCATGCCTTCCCAGTAGTACGATTCCTCGATGTCGTCCACGATGCTTTGGGTCGTGTTGGCTAGCGACACCACGTCATTATAGTTGCCCGAATAGAAGTAGGCTTCGTATGGCCCAAACTGATACCACATCATGCGCCAGGGCAGGTCGAGATTAAAGGCTTGAGTATAGGCGTAGGCAGCAGCCTCATAATCATCCAGCGCTACAAACGCGCTGCCATAATTGAACCAGGCCCACTTGTCGTTGTTGTCCTCGGCGATTTCGGCCTGGGCGGTCTCCAGCGCCTGCGCATAGGCATAGCCGGGATCGACATAGTCGCCCAGCGCCACACGCAGGTCGTTTTCGCGCGAGCTGTCGTAGACCACGATGAAAACGCGGTTGAAGTGTTTCCAGTGCTGGTCGAGTTGCAGGTAGGTGTGTGGGTAGCCCGCGCCCTGGTTGCTGCCCAGGTAGCTGTCATAGGCCAGGAAATGTCCTTCGGCGTTGTTATAGCCCACCAGCAGCAAGTAGTGGCCCATCCAGTCTTCGCCGGCAGGTTGGAAGCCCTCTTCGATGATGACTGGAAAGCCCGCCGCGAGCAAGCGCCGCAGCAACTGCACGTTGCCGCCGATGCGGTACAGGGCGTTGTAGGGCGTCTGGTCATTCACGAAGCGCACCATCTGCCAGGGCGAGACGTTTTTGTCTTCGTAGTTCGGTTTCATCCACGAGGCCGCCGTCGACTGGTTACCGCTCCAGCCATAATACGACAGCGACATCGACATTGTGGTTGGGCCGCAGTTGTTCCAGTCCTGCGTATCGTACCGGACATTGTTGCCCAGGAAAACCGACTGCGGCAGCGGGATGGGGGTCGGCTGGCGCGTGGGGCTGGCGGTTGGTGTGAGTGTTGCCGGTGGCGTGGCTTGGGGAGCCGCCAATCCGGCGTCTGCTGTACGTTGCCCGTCACCGGTGGGCACCATGCCAATTTCCAGACCGCCACCGGGCGTTTGTGATGGCGTGGGCTGGGCGGTGGCGGTTTGCGCAGCCTGCGTTTCAGCCAGCGCGGTACCTTCCTCCGGGCTGAGCATGACCATCCACTGCGTCGCTTCAGGATACACCGCAATCGTCGCCTGCTGGTCCTCAGGCGGGAGCAGTTGGAAGACCTGCACCGTCTGCGTGAGATTCAACTCCGCTTGCTGGGTCTGGACAGCGCCAGTTTCGACGGCACGTGCAGTCAGGCTGGCGATAACATCGTCTTCGCTGTGCCCGCCCCCAATGCCCTCATACGGGTTGTAGTCAGGTGGGATGGGGGTAATGATCCGGTCGCGGATGTCGTCGCCCAGGTGGTCTTGGCCAACGTAACCGCCCACCGTGTTCCAGCGGTTGGTCCAGATGGCTTGTTGGCTCGATGGCAGATCGCGGAAATAGAGCGGGTAGAGGATGATGGCGAAAACCGCCAGCACCACCCCAAACCCGGCAAACGCCAGCCCAAAAGCGATGCCGCCCTTGACCCAGCCGGGGACCCGGCGGCGACCTTCCTGGCGGCGGCTGCGTTTGTGGTTTAAGGGCATGTTCAAAGAGCCGGGCACCCCCAGGTGGCCGTAATCGTTGGGCACGTTCGAGGGGATGGGCTTGGTGTCGGTGGTTTTGTGCGGGCCATTCGATACCATACAACTAACTCCTGCGCTGACCGCTCTTCCAATACATCGCGTGCACGGGGCCAGCTTAACTGCTCGGTATATTGGCTGATGTGGGCGTCGTTGTTTTTGGCGTAAGTCTATAGCTTACAACTAGCAACTCGTCACGTTTTTGGGTCGATTTTGCTCGAACCGGCACGGTGCCGAATCCGAAAACAGGCGCAGGTAAACCCCACGCCCGGCGCACCGCACTATAGCGCATTCACGCCGAGTTCGCCACTATGCCATACCGGTCAAAGCCTGACCCGAACATGGCATACCCAAAGTATGGCACGGCAGGCGATTTTGCGCATCCGGGCTGCCCTACGCTTACCGGGCGTTTTGATGCTGCTGGGCGCGGCTGGATCGTCTTGATATTCCGGGCGCGCGCCGTCGAAAAGATTAAAAACCTTTGACTTTTGCCCCGCCACCTCGTAAAATTCTCTCATTCTCTCGATAGTGCTAACTGCTTCGCTCAATGAAGCGACTGCAACGAGCGCACCAGCGCCACCGGGGTGTTGGTGTCGTTTGAATATATGCTATGCCATTTTAGGAGGCGTTAGACCGCAATGAAGGTATATGAGACTGAACAATTGAGGAACATTGCCCTGGTAGGCCACCAGGGCGCCGGTAAGACAAGTTTGGTGGAAAGCCTGCTGTTCAATACCGGCGCTATCACACGGATGGGGAAGGTAGAAGAAGGGAACACCGTCACCGACTTTGACGAAGACGAGAAGGACCGCAATCTGTCGATTTTTTCGGCGGTAGCCGCCATCGAGCATGATGGCCACAAAATTAATGTCGTCGATGCCCCCGGTTATGTCGATTTTCAGGGTGAAGCCAAGAACGCCGTGCGTGTGGCCGACGCCGTGATCGTGGTGGTGGACGCTGTTTCCGGGCCGGAAGTCGGCACCGAGCTGGCCTTTACCTATGCCAGCGAGTTTGACCTGCCGGTGCTGGTCGTGGTCAACAAGATGGACCGCGAAAACGCGAACTTCACCAATACGCTCAACGCCATGCGCGAGCGTTTCCCCGACAACCGGTTTGTGCCGCTGAATCTGCCAATTGGCTCCCAGGCTGATTTTAAGGGTGTGGTGGATGTGCTGGAGCGCAAGGCGTACCTGGGCGCAGGTAAGGAAACCGGCGATGTACCGGGTGATATGGCCGACGATGTAGAAGAAGCACGGCTGGAGATGATGGAAGCCGCTGCCGAGTCGGACGATGCGTTGTTGGAAAAGTATTTTGAGACGGAAGAACTTTCCGATGACGAGATTACACAGGGCGTATTGAACGCGGCGCGCAGCACCGAGGCCAGCCTGGTGCCGGTGTTCGTGACCAGCGCTACACACAGCGTCGGCGTGCTGCCGCTGTTGAGCGCCCTGGTGACGTATGTTGCGCCGCCCAACGACCGCAAGGTGGCCTTGATGCCGGTTGATGGCGGTGAAGAGGAAGTGCTCGAAGGCCCATTGACCGACAGCGGCCCGGTGATCGCTTACGTCTTCCACAGCCACACGGACAAGTACGGCACGCTGACCTATTTCCGCCTGTTCAGCGGTACGATGAAATCCGGCGATTCGCTGTACAACATGCAGGCCGAGCAGGAAGAGCGCATTGGCGGTGTGGTGGTGATGCGCGGCGAGAACCAGGACCCGGTCGATATGTTGCACGCCGGAGATATTGGCGTGGTTCCCAAATTGCAGGAAACTCACGTTGGCCACACGCTGGCCGCGAAGGGCTTTGGCAAGGTCGTCGTCGAGCCATTCTTCCCATTGCCGATTTATGCCGTCGCGCTGCACCCCAAGACCCAGAGCGACAGCGCCAAGATGGGTGAAGTCCTGTCCGGCATGACCAACAGCGATCCCACGCTGCAGTGGCGCACCGACCCGGCCATCAAGCAGACCATCCTCGAAGGCATGGGGGGCACCCATATTGACGTGGCCATCAAGCGCTCGGCACGATTGGGCGTCGAGCTGGACACCACCGTACCGAAGGTGCCCTACCAGGAAACGGTCACTAAGCAGGCCAGCGCGGTCTATCGCCACAAGAAGCAGACCGGTGGTGCGGGCCAGTTCGGTGAGGTGCACCTGCGCGTCGAGCCGATTTCGCAGGACGTGCCCGAAGGCGAAGAAGTGCCGGTCTTCGAATTTGATAACGAGGTGTTTGGCGGCGCGGTCAGCCAGCAGTTCATCGGCTCGACGGAAAAAGGCGTGCGCCAAGTGCTGGACCAGGGCGTGATCGCCGGGTACCCGGTCAAGTTTGTGCGCGCCGTCATTTTTGATGGCAAGATGCACCCCGTCGACTCGAAGGACATCGCCTTCCAGATCGCGGGACGTGGTGCCTTCCGCGAAGCCTTTGCCGATGCTGGCCCGGTGTTGATGGAGCCAATCATGACCGTGAAGGTTACTGTGCCGGAAGAGAGCATGGGCGACATCATGGGCGACATGAACACCCGGCGTGGGCGCGTGCTGGGCATGGAAACGGAAGCCGGGCGCAGCGTGGTCACTGCCGAAGTGCCGCTGGCCGAAATCCAGCGCTATTCGAACGATCTGCGCTCGATGACGGCGGGGCGCGGCGTGTATACGATGGAGTTCCTGCGCTACGAGCGGGTGCCCGCCAATATCCAGCAGGACATCATCGCCAAAGCCGAGAAGGAAAAAGAAGAAGAGGAATAATCCTCGCGCCTCCAGTTCACGACCACTCGCAGGGCGGCCACCGGGTCGCCCTGTTTTGCTCTGTAGTGTTTGCTCTGTAGTGGTGACTTCTCGCCTGCGATTAACGATCTCCTGAGTACAAAAATCAACCCGGTCCAGGGGGTTGACACTTATATTCAGCAGCAGGCTGCTTTCAAGCGTGAATGTCGCGCCTAGCTAGGTAGTGTTGACATTTTCGCCTGAGAATGGCGATCTCCTGAGTACAAATGTCAACACGGCCTAGTCTTCTCCTCCTTGAAAAAGGACGCGACTGCCATCGGGGTACCATGCCGCGAAACCAGTGTAGAGTGAGGTGTCAGGCGTGATATTGGTTTCGATGCCAGTATCGGGATTAATCAGATAAATCCCATACTGGTCGTTTCTATACGATGTAAACGCGATTGACGTGCCATCCGGTGACCAGCGCGGGTTATCATCCCAATCTTCATTGGCGGTGAGATTTTGCACCGCACTGCCATCAATGCGACTGACAAAAATATCATCGTCACCATCACGGTCTGATGTGAAAGCCAGCCATGCGCCATCCGGTGACCATGTAGGCGAGTTACCGTGTTGAGGGGTTGCCAATGGCGCGGTTTCACCGGTGCTGATAGTCATGATGTAGATTTGCCATGCGCCACCTTGTTCCGACCCATAGGCTAACCGCTCACCATCCGGTGACCAGGACAGTCCGTATTCAAAAGCGTCGTTATCGAGCAGAATTGTCTCCCCTGTGCCATCGGCCCGAATCATGTAGATGTCAGCCGTAGCGGTATCATCCTCGCGCTGCGAAATGTAGACAATATGTTCCCCATCCGGTGACCACGCCGGAAACCAATTGTTGCGTCCATTATCGGTGAGTTGTCGCCATGTGTCGTGCTCGACATCAAAGATGTGCAACTCACCCGACTTTTCACCGACATCAGTGACATTCACAACGATTTGTGTGCCGTCGGGCGACCATATCGGGCTGAAATACGTTTTTGTAGAATCTTCAAACAGAAGCTGAGGTGTATTGCCGTCGACAGGAACCTCGTAAACGGCAAAGTGTTCGGCATCATCGCTGGATTGGCAGCCTGCCAGCAGGAGTACGAGAATCATCGTGAACCTTCGCACTTTGAGGTTATCCTCCGTCTAAATTTGTGTTGTTCAAATCTAATCTGGGCGATATCCATCAGCTTCGCTTGATAGAGTTTAGTAGAAGCGACCTCAGACCGACCAATCAGCAACCTCAGCAAGGTGTGTTTGTTCGTCAGCCAACCATCGGCGAATCGGGCTTCCCCCGCCGGGCCGAACGCGGTACAATCGCCCGCCATGAACACACAGCCATCTACCCATCCACGCTGGACATTCAGTTGGACGACCTTCGCGCTGCTGGCGATCCTGCTGCTGGCGGCGTATATTCGCATTCACGACCTTAACGAACAGGGCATGTGGGGCGACGAGGGCTGGTCGATGTGGCTGGCGCGCGGTGACTCGGTGCGCGACCTGACCATGACAATGGTGGTCGACCATCACGGCCCGGTCTATTCGGTGCTGCTGCGGGCCTGGGATGCGCTGGCGGGTAACTCCGTCTTTGCGCTGCGCAGCATCACGGTCCTGTTTTCGATCAGCAGCATCGCGCTGCTCTACCGCCTGGGTCGCGAGCTGTTCAGCCCGGTGGCGGGCGTATGGGCGGCGCTGGCCTTCACACTGATGGACAAGCAGGTCGTGCTGACGCAGGAAGTGCGCGACTACCCGATGGTGTTCTTCACCATGATCGCGATAACGCTGTTTTACGTGCGCTGGTACAAAACTTCTGCTCCGGGGTCGGCGTTCGGATTCGTGGCGGCCAGCATATTCGGCCTGTACCTGCACTACTACTGCTACATGGTCAACCTGGCGATCCTGCTGCACGCGCTGCTGACCCTGCGCGACGCTCCTGGTTCTCCTCGTTTCGGACCCCGCTGGCGACACTTCCTGGCTCAAAATGCCCTGGTCGCGCTGGCGTTTTTGCCCTGGGTGTTCATCGTTGTGCACCAGTTCGTGAACACGCCGGTCGACAGCGAAGTGCTCAATATTCACGGGATGCCGCTCAACCGCCACACCATTGAGTACCTGGCCGTCGAATCGCTGAATCGCCCGGTGGCGCTGTTCGGCCTGCTGATGATGGTGGGCGGGATCGGTCCGCTCCTGGCGCGCACGCCGGGCACCATGAGCACCGTCCCGCGCGCGGAACGGCTGAACGGGGCGCTGCTGGCGGCGCTGTGGTTTGGCTTCCC
>JAADYV010000568.1 GCA_010092855.1 Chloroflexota bacterium
ATCGCGTCCACGACCAGACCTGGCTGCGGCTGACGTCATCGCCGTCGGGCGGCATTGGCTTCCTGGCGATCCTGATCGTGCTGCTGGCCTCGCTGTCGATTATCCTGACGCCGTTTGTGTCGTTTGTGTTCGCGGTTCTGACCAAAGGCGGCACCACCATCGAGCTGCGCTTCCAGAACAAACAGGGGATCGAGCTGCACAACTCGTTGGTCAACGTATTGCAGGGGGCGCTGGTGCTGCTGGTGCTGCTGGCTTTTGGCGTGCGCAACCGGTTTTTCCCCGCGCGCGGCGAGCAGCCGGACGACGAACTGGTGGAGCGTACATAATCCGCCATGCAGCGTTGGGACTACTTGACCGTGTACATGTCCGGTGCGCTGGATTTTCCTGACTCGGTGGACCGGGTGGAAAGCCTGAGTTGGGCAGGCAAATCGCTGTCGCACCAATTGAACGAATACGCCGCGTTGGGCTGGACGGTGCGAGATGTCCACTGGATTTCCGACATTGAAATCATGGTGATCTTTCAGCGCCCGGCTCCTGAGAATCATCGGGACGAGGAATAGTATCTTTTGAGGACATTGCCCTATGACCGGACTTGAAAGTACACTGCGTGGCATCGTGCGTTCGGCTGCGCCCATCGTCATCGCTGGCCAGGGGGAACTGCTTACCGAGCGCTCTGGCGTGATCAACCTGGCGCTGGACGGCACGATCATGCTGTCCGCGATGGTGGCCCACGCTACTGTGCGCGAAACAGACAGCCTGCTGCTGGCGGTCCTGGCAGCGATGGCAGTTGGTGCGCTGGTAGCCTTCATCGTCGTCTTCTCAAGCATTGCGCTGCGGCTCAACCAGGTGGCGGTGGGGTTTGTGCTGACCCTGCTGGCCGCTGACGTGGCAATATTCGTGGGCAAGCCCCACTTCAACCAGACGGGCAAAGCCGTGCCCTACCGCCCGATTCCCGTGTTGGAGGACATTCCACTTCTCGGTCCGGTGCTGTTTGATCACAACGCGCTGATCTATTTCAGCCTGATCCTGACCGTGCTGGTGTGGTTCTTCATTTACCGCACGCGCCCCGGCCTGACGCTGCGCAGTATCGGCGAACAGCCAGAAGCCGCGTTTGTGCGACGCGCGCGGGTCCAGGCACTGCGCTATTTCTACACCATAGCAGGCGGGGCACTGGTCGGGCTGGCGGGAGCAACCTTTTCGCTGTCGGTCAAACTGGGCTGGAAAGAGGACCTCAGCGGTGAAGGCTGGATCGCGCTGGCGATTGTGATCTTCGGCCTGTGGATGCCCTGGCGCGTGGCGCTGGGCGCGTACCTGATCGTCGGGCTGCGGTCAGTGGCGATGGACCTGCAAGGCACCATCGACCTGCCCTCGCAGGTGTTCAACATGCTGCCCTGGTTCCTGATGATCGTGACCCTGATGATCGCCACCAGCGGCGTGCTGGAGAAAGTAGACCGGTATATGCCCGCTGCGCTGAAGCCGACCATGCGGCGCTTTTTGCGCGCTGCGCCACCGCGCGCACTGGGCACGCGCTTTGAAAAACATTGACGTGCCCCATCATACGAACGCTCATTTGCGCCTGTCGCTACCGCTGCGGCAGGCGACATTTTTTGTAGATAGTGACCAACATCGTGGCCAGGTGTTGACTCCCGGCCAACAACTGCGCACAATTGGCACAGACGTTGCGTAGGAGGAGACTAAGCCATGCAAGAATTGAAAGACCGCATCCGCGCCGAGGGCAAATACCTGGGCGACGGCATTCTCAAGATCGACGGCATTCTGAACCACCAGATGCACCCGCACATGATCAAGGCGATGGGGGCCGAGATCGCGCGCCGCTTCCAGGACGACCGGGTGTCCCGCATCCTGACGGCAGAAGTATCGGGCATTGCGCCCGCGCTAATGGCAGCCCTGGCGCTGGATGTTCCGGTGGTCTACGCACGTAAACACAAGCCGGTCACCATGTACGGCCCGATTTTCCTGGAAACCGCACCCAGCCACACCAAAGGCGGCGAAACCAACCTGATGGTCGCGGCGGAATACCTGCCCCCCGGCGAACGGGTACTGATCGTGGATGATTTCCTAGCGTCCGGCAAAACGCTGTTTGCGTTGGCCCGCATGATCCAGGAAGCCGACTGCACTTTGGTGGGCATTGCGACTGTCGTTGAAAAGAAGTTTGAAGGTGGGCGCGAAAAGCTGCAAGAAAAATACGGCGTGCGCGTCGAATCGCTGGCTGTGATCACCCACCTGAGCGAACACCAGGTTCTGTTCGACGACGATCCGCTGCCCGGCGTGGAGGTCTGACCGGTGGCGGAGGCATCCACGCTCAAATCCGGCGGGATCATCATCCTGGATTTCGGCTCGCAGACGGCCCAGCTCATTGCCCGGCGGGTGCGCGAACTGGGGGCATATGCACCACTGCTGCCATTTTCCACCACGCGCAAACAGGCCGACGCCGCAGTCCCTGGCTTTCGCGGCGTGATTCTGTCTGGCGGTCCGGCCAGCGTGTACGAAGCCGACGCGCCAACTCTGCCTGATTGGGTGTTGGAAGCAGACGTACCTGTACTGGGCATTTGCTACGGGATGCAGTTGCTGACCCAGGCGCTGGGCGGACAGGTGGCGCAGGCAACGCACCGCGAGTATGGCATGGCTACCGTAGAGATCACGGGGACAGGCAACCTGTTCGCCGGGCTGGACGCGGCGCAAACGGTCTGGATGTCGCACGGGGACCGTATCGAACGCCCGCCGGACGGCTTCCAGGTGCTGGCACGCACAGATAACGCCCCCTTTGCCGCCATCGGCCAACCGGCGCGCGGCTGGTTTGGCGTGCAGTTCCACCCGGAAGTCACACATACCGCGCACGGCCCCGCCATGCTGCGCAATTTTGCACTGAATACCTGCGGCGCACAAACCGGCTGGACTCCCGCCAATCTCATCCACGCCAGCATCGACGCCATCCGCGAACAGGTCGGCACGGGGCGCGTGCTGCTGGGCATGAGCGGCGGCGTGGATTCGTCCGTCGCCGGGGAACTGATTCACCGCGCGGTGGGCGAGCAGTTGGTGCCGGTCTTCGTCAATCACGGCATGTTGCGCCAGGGCGAAGCGGACCAGGTGGTCACGTTGGGTCGTCAGTTGGGTTGGGCCAACATGGTCGCCGTTGATACCACCGAGGAGTTCCTGGACCGGCTGGCCGACATCACCGATCCCGAAGAAAAACGCATCATCATCGGCGCTACCTTCGCCGAAGTATTCGAGCGCGAAGCCGGGAAGCAGGGCCAGCTCGATTGGCTGGCGCAGGGCACCATCTACCCCGACGTGATCGAAAGCGCCGGGACCGGGCGTCCGGGAGCCAAACGCATCAAGTCGCATCACAACGTCGGCGGCCTCCCGGATCACCTGAAGCCGCGGCTGGTCGAGCCGCTGCGCGACCTGTTCAAAGACGAAGTGCGCGCAGTGGGCACGGCGCTCGGTTTGCCGGACGAGATCGTGTGGCGGCAGCCCTTCCCCGGTCCTGGCCTGGGCGTGCGCTGCATTGGCGCGATTACATGGGAGCGGCTGGAAACGCTGCGCGCCGCCGATCACATTTTCACCCGCGAACTGGGCGAAGCGGGCCTGCTGCGTGAGGGCACAGCGCAGGCCTTCGCCATCCTGCTGCCGGTGCGCAGTGTGGGCGTGATGGGCGACAACCGCACCTACGACGAGGTGATTGTGCTGCGCGCTGTCACCACCAGCGATTTTATGACGGCAGACTGGGCGCGGCTGCCGGAAGACCTGCTGGCCCGTGTCAGCAGCCGCATTGTGAACGAAGTGCCCGGCGTCAACCGCGTGATGTACGACATCTCGACCAAGCCCCCCGCCACCATCGAGTGGGAGTGAGTACGGTTTCTTTCTGCACGGAGCCAGATCGCGCATAATCAACGGGAGATCGTGTCGGGTGCATTTCAAAAAAGTTCACGGAAGAAAATCGACTCTGCAAATTTGTCTCAATGCATTCGGTCGCATGAACTAAGTAGTGTTGATATTTTCGCCTGAAGTCAGCCTTCTGCTGAGCACAAATGTCAACACGGCCTAAACTGAAATGCCCCCGATCGTGTACCTCTCGTTTTTTGCGTCATTTCCAAAAGGTGGGTTGCATGTCAACGATAATGATCGTCTTGATTGTGGGGCTGATAGGCGGGTTGGCGGTCGGATTGCAGCAGCCGCTGTCGAGCTTGCTGGCGGGGCGCATGGGCATGATGGAAGGCGTGTTCATCATCCAGTTGGGCGGCGTGATCGGGTCCGGCCTTTTCGTGCTGGCCCGGCGCGGCGGCGGGTTGGGCACCTGGCGCGAATCGCCCTGGTACGCATTGGGAGCGGGCCTGCTCAGCCTGGTGATCATCGGCGCGGTGAGTTATGCCATCCCGCGCGTGGGGGCGGTCACTTCCACATTCCTGATCGTTGCTGGCCAGTTGATCGCCAGCGTCGTGATCGACCATTACGGGCTGTTCGAAACCACCGTGCGCCCATTGGACCCGTCTCGCTTGCTGGGAATCGGGGTGCTGTTCGCCGGCATCTGGTTGATCGTTCGCTAGGTAGGGTGAGCAGACAAGCGCGCGCAGACCAGATCGGGTATACTGGCTACTGAACAAATATGCACATAGTACCCCGTAATTGGATCGTTTATGACTCGCGTTTTTATCAGTTACAGTCGTACTGACGAACCCTTTGCTCGCCGCCTGGCCACCGACCTGGATGGATTGGGAGCCAACATCTGGATTGACGTGGACGATATCCCACCCGGCGTCAACTGGAGCACCGCCGTCCAGCAGGGCCTGGACGATTGCGAAATTATGCTCCTGATTCTCTCGCCGGAGTCGATGGCGTCCGAAAACGTCGCCGACGAGTGGCAGTATTTCCACGACGAGAAAAAGCCCATCATCCCCATCCTGGCGCGCGCCACCGATTCGATCCATTTCCAACTGCGCCGCATCCAGTGGATCGACTTTATCGAACAGAAATATGACACTGCGCTGGCACTGCTGCGCGACCGGTTGCTGGGCGAGATCGGATCGGGCGAGCACCTGCTGCCCACGTCTCCTGCGCCCAAACAACAGCTTATCGCGCTGGGCAATACGCGCCGGATTGGTGAATTGCGCGTGCTTTCCGGCCACCGCGACAGCGTGCGCGATGTGGACTTCAGCCCGGACGGTCAATTCGTAGCCTCGTGCTCCGATGACAAAAATGTTCGCTTGTGGTACACGGGCCGGAAGAAGCGCATCAAGATGATGATCGGCCACGAGAAGCCAGTTAACGCCGTCGCCTTCAGCCCCAGCGGAGCGTTCCTCGCCAGCGGGTCAGAAGACCGCAGCATCCGTCTGTGGCACGTTGGCAAGCGCTACTGCATCACCGCGCTCTACGGGCACAACGGGGCAGTCACCGGCGTGCATTACAGCCCGGTGGAAACGATCCTGGCCTCGGTCGGCGAAGATGGCAGCGTCCGCCTGTGGGATGCGCAAAGCCGGGAGGCGATTGGGGAACTGGGCGTGCACGCGGCCCCGGTCAGCGACGTGGCGTTCAGCCCAGACGGGACGATCCTGGCTTCCGCCGGACTGGATCGGACCGTGCGCTTGTGGGAGGTTGCCGAACGCCGCGAGCTGGCCGTCATCGAGACGCCAGACCCGGCGCGGCGGCTCGTCTTTAATCCCGATGGCACGCTGCTGGCAATGGGCATGGAAAGCACGGGCGTGCTGGTCTACGATACCGCCACCCACGAGCGCGCGGGCACAATCTATTACACCGACTACAACAGCAACTGCGTGCGTGGCGTCGGCTTCAGTCCAGACGGCGCACTGCTGGCCATCGGATCGCTGGATGGCGCGGTGCGCTTGTGGAAAAGCGCCGACATCACCGCGTCCAAGCGCAAGCGCGCGGTTCGCTCCCTGGCCGAGCACGAAGGCGGCATCTGCGGCATAGCCTTCAGTCCCGATGGCGCGTTGTTGGCCTCCGCCTCTCACGATGGCGACGTGCGGCTGTGGGGTGTGACCAGGTGAGCCACAACAACATCTAACACCTAAAATATCCATTTCAACCAGGAGAGAACGTGATGGAATACAGGCGCTTCGGTCGTACTGACCGGCAGGTCAGCGAGATCGGCTACGGCATGTGGGGCATGGCGGGGTGGACCGGTTCCGACGACAGCGAATCGATGCAATCGCTGCACCGCGCTGTTGAACTGGGGTGCACCTTTTTCGATACCGCCTGGGCTTACGGGGACGGACACAGCGAAAAACTGCTGGGTGAACTAGTGCGCGCCTACCCGGACAAGACGCTCTACGTCGCCACCAAAATCCCGCCCAAGAATCGCAAATGGCCCTCCCGGCGCGGCTTCAAGCTGGAAGACGTGTTCCCACCCGACTACATCCACGAATACACACATAAGAGCCTGGAAAATCTCGGTTTGGATCGCATGGACTTGATGCAGTTCCACGTCTGGGAAGATGACTGGGCAAAGGATGAACGCTGGCAGCGTGCCATCGCCGATATCAAAGCCGAAGGATTGGTCGGGGCGTTCGGTATCAGCATCAACCGCTGGGAACCCAACAACTCGCTGGCGACCCTGCGCACCGGCCACATCGACGCCGTGCAGGTGATCTACAACATCTTCGACCAGGCCCCAGAGGACGAGTTGTTCCCGCTCTGCCAGGAACTGGACATTGGCGTGATCGCGCGCGTACCGTTCGACGAAGGTACGCTGACCGGCAAGCTCACCAAAGACACCACCTGGCCGGAAGGCGATTGGCGCAACAGCTTTTTTGTGCAGGAGAACCTGAATGCGTCGGTGGATCATGCCGAAGCCCTGCGCCCGCTGATCCCCGACGGCATGACGATGCCCGAAATGGCGCTGCGCTTCATCCTGTCGCATCCCGTCGTGAGCACGACCATCCCCGGTA
>JAADYV010000569.1 GCA_010092855.1 Chloroflexota bacterium
CGCCCACAGAAACGCCAGCCGCAGGATTTCCAGACCAACAAAATGCTCGATGATGAGCATGTAAAGCGCCGTCAGCACCGCCGCGACGGTGGTCAGCGCAATAGCGTGTGACCGGCGAGATGACTTCAACGCGCGCAGCATCATGCCCAACGACAGGCCAAACAGGATCAGGGCCGTGAAGTGGCCGTGATAGACCAGAATGTTCTGCTGCAGAAAGCCGGGATAGACCACGAATAGCACCGCCATTGTGGTGGTGGCCATGCGTTGCTCTGGCCACAGGCCCCGCAGTGCCCACAGGAACGCCAGCGCTGCCGCGATGCGCACCACCAGCACATACCCATGCCAGGCCAGCAGTTGATTACCGAAAACGCTGTACGTAGCAGCCAGCAGCACCCCCTGCCCAGGCCGGTCTTCAGACAGCCGGTCAATCAAGCTATCTGCACCCTGGACCTCAGCGGTCCAGCCCCAGAACCAATCATCCCAGCGCAAACCCTGCCAGGGGACCAAAACGCCATAGGCAAGCAGCGCCGCCAGTATGATCAACAGGACCGATGACCATCCTTCGGAATTCCATATGCGGCGGATAGGCTGATCCATTGAGCCACTCTTCCTCATAGGTCGGAGCCTGGCGGGCAATGAACGCTGAGACGCGGCTCAGGCTGCGACCCGTCTCAGTACGTGATGCGTTTTTGCAGCTTCCACGAGCAGGTGGTCAGCACGTCGGCGATACGTTCGCCCGCGTGTCCATCGCCATAAACCGGCTCGGAATCGTAACGGCCATTGTCAAGCTGCTGTTGGATGGCATCGCCGATCTCTTCACGGTCATAGTCCACGTCGAACACGTTGCTGCCACGCTGGCGCATGTCCTGCCGCGAGCCGATGTTGACTGCTGGGGTGCCGATGAAGGCCCCCTCGCGGATCGCGCTGCTGGAATTCCCGATCAGGCAGGCGGTGCGCGCCATCAACGAAATGTACACATCGGTTGGCAGGTTCTTGAAGAAGTGGATGTTGGAGTCGTCGTGATGCTCGCGGAACTTACGCATCCCGCGCGCGATGTCGTCCGAGCCGGCATCCGCGTTGGGCCACAGCGCAATGGTTGGAATGCCGATCTGCTGGATGGCCATCAGCGTTTCGTTGATCTGGCGTTCACCCGCACCGTATTCCGTCGTAACCGGGTGCTGAGACATCATCAGGAACGGCTGCTCCAGGTCGAAGACACCACCGACACCTTCTTTGAACAGGTCTGGTCCCAGGCCGTTCTTGTCCCGGTCCAGTACTTCGGCCACCAGGTCGATGCGCGGGCAGCCGACCAGGTGCACGTCTTCGGGGCGTTCACCCAGCTTGATGATGCGGTCGCGGGCGTCGGATGAAGCCGGGAAGTGGATGTGCGCGAACTTGGTCACAGCGTGGCGGATGCTCTCGTCGATGGTGCCGGAGACTTCGCCGCCCATCGTGTGCGCCAGCGGAATGTTCATGTAGGTGGCAGCCAGCGTGGTGGCCATCGTCTCGAAGCGATCACCGACGGTTAGCACTACATCAGGCTGCAACTGCTCGAAAATGGTGGGCAGTTCCATCAAGCCCAACCCGGTGGATTTGGCCATTGTCGCCGGTGTTTCGCCTTCCACCAACATAAACACCCGCGACTGCGGTTTGAAACCATCCTGTTCGATCAGGTCCACGACCGAGCCATAGCGGTCCAACAGCGCGGACGCCGCCGCCACCACTTGCAGTTCCAGGTCAGGGTGTTCTTGGATGGCGCGCATCGCGGACTTGATGCTGCTATAGTTTGCGCGCGAACCGATCACTACACACACTTTACGCATTGAGGTCTTCCTCCCGGAGTAGCGTGTCTTTCGCAACGTTTCGAGTAACCCGCTGGCCGATGATTTCGTGCAGGCGGCGAGCCGGGATGCCGGTGCCGGGCTTTTTCACGCCGACCATCACCTCCGTGATCACGGTACCAGCGGGGATATCGACGAGCGTGACATTACTTTTTTCGAAGATGTCTTTCATGTGGTGCAGCGCTTCAACCAACGCATCCTTGTCAACCGGAGTGGTCAGCATGGTTTCGATGGCGCGAATGCCATCGACCATGGCCTTGAGGTCGTCTGGTTCCATTGCGTTCAGCGCATCGCTGCCATACATCAAGCGGCTGAAGGTCAGGTGCTTCTCGATCACGGTTGCACCCAGCGTCACGGCAGCGTGGGCCGCGTAGGGGGTCAGCGTATGATCGGAGAGACCTACCGGCAGGTTGTAGCGTTGTTTCATCGCTTGCATGACGTTCAGGCCCACTTCATCGTAAGGGCATGGGTATTCCGAGGTGCATTGCAGCACGATGAGTTGGTCGTGGTGACGCAGGATGGCGTTCACCGCCTCATCCAGTTCCGCCCAGGAACTCATGCCCGACGACAGGATGACGGGCTTGCCGGTCTGCGCGACGTGGTCCAACAGTGGGATATTGGTCACTTCGCCGGACGCGATCTTGTAGCGCGCAATGCCGACGGTTTCCAGCAGATCGACAGCTTCGTTCGAGAACGGGGACGAGATGAAGTCCACGTTATTCGCGTCGCAGTGGGCTTTAATCTGGTGCCACTGTTCCTGGCTGAAGCCGGTGCGCTCGAAATATTCATAGCGCGGTTCGCCCTTGAAGTAGGGCGGCATGGGTGCATCGCGCAACGTCTCGGCGGCGGAAATGTGCGTCTGGAACTTGACTGCATCCACGCCACAGACCGCACCCGCCTCGATCAATTTCATGGCGTTGCCAAAGCTGCCATCATGAACCGAACCGACTTCGGCGATCACGTAGACCGTCATGCTTCACCTCGTTCGTTCAGGCGATACAGGTCCATATCATCCAGGTGATCGAGCGTCACTGTCTGCCCGGCCAGCAGTTCCTGGATGAAGGCGCGGAACGCTTCGCGGTAGGTGGCGGGCCAGTCGGGGTGGAACACTGCTACCAACCGCTGCAAGGTGGGTCGGTGTGCCAGCGAAGACAGTGCTTCGTGCAGTTCGTCAGGGGCGCGCCGGGCGGATACAAACACCGTATCTGGCGCGGGGGCATTGATGGCCTCTGTCACCGGCTGGCGGTGCAGCGTCAGTTGATCGCGCACGCCTAGAAAATCACGCATATCGTCTGCCGCGCTCCACTGGAGGTTAAACAGCCGGTTCAGGTTTGGGTTAAAGTGTCCCTGGAAGGGGTCATACACCGTGACCGGGTAGCCCTGATAGGCCAGGAAAAAGGCCAGGCGGCTGATGCCCATAAACAGCATTTGCGCTTCGAGGTCGGGCATGGGCATCCGGGCGATCACGGCGTCAAACGCCTTGAAGCGCGCGTCGCCGTCGAGGTCCCACCCGCCCAGGTACTGCCGCGCCACTCGTTCTTCTGCGCCAGGCAGCAGGTGTGCGCTGCGCGCAATTGCAGTGCGGGTGGCTTTGCCGGCTACCTGGAAGGGCTTGCGGTAGGAGTTCAACAGCTTAAACAACTGGGCTTGTTTGCCCTCACGCGGCAGCAGTGGACGCCGCAGGTCTTCGTTGTCGCGGTATGGCATATCAACGTAGGGCTGGCCACACGCGACGCGAGCCGCTTCCAATTCATCCAGGTAGCGGCTGACTTCTGGATACAGCTCTTCCGGCCAGTTCAACAGGTTGCCCATGTTCTGCGAAAAGTGGAAATAGACCAGGTCATCGCCATTCATGCGCGCCGTACCGTCGGTCCCACGTTCGAGCTGGAAATAACGGGTGTTCCAGGGCTTGATGTTCAGTCCATAGTGGCGCATGATCTTGACGCGGTCGAACAGGCTGGGCACCCAGTTCAGGTATTTCTGGTCGCCGCTGATGTCCTGGTAGAAATCGCGGAAGGTGCTGTAGGCGCAGCGGTTGGCCCACCAGTCTAGAAAACCGCCGGCGTGCTGATTAGCGCCAACAAAGCCCGCGTTGTAATAACCAGTGCGCTGGGCATTCTTCGCGAAGATAGCCCAGTCGTCGATGATGACCTGCGGGTTAATCATGGCCGGAACCAACAGGACGTTGTTTTCGTCGAGTTCGTCCATCAAGAAAGATGGATCGCCGGTGAACCAGATGTCTGAGTCGAAGTAGAGTGCCTTCTTATGCTCCGTCTGAGTGAGAATCCAGCGCAGCAGGTATGGCTTGCACGTCACCGCAAACCGGCTGATGGGCCGGCTGGAGAACTCCGCCACTTCTGGCAAATCGTCGTCAACAGTCATAGGGCGCACGACGTGTTCGGGGGTTGTGCGGGCCACAATCGCCCGCGACTCGGCATCCAGGCACAGCACAAAAACCTGGGACTCCGCCAATGCGCCAACCGCTTCCAATGAGCGGATGGCGGCAACCGTGCGCACGACTACCGCATCGCTGGTGATAAGAGCGTAAGCCGTCATTGTGCCACCGCCTTGTGTAATGCCTGTTCAATCTTGTCGATCACGGCATCCAGGTCAAAATGATGTTCAACGGAAGCGCGTCCGTTTTGGCGCAGCCGCTCGTAGGTGTCTGGGTCGTCTACCAGGCGCGCAATGCACCCGGCGCACGCTGCGGCGTCTTCTTTGGGATACACCAGGCCGTTGACATCGTGCTCCAGAATCTCTGATCCACCACCGGTGCCAGTGCCGATCACGGCCAATCCCGACGACATCGCTTCCAGCACCGTGATACCAAACGGCTCTTCCCACACCGATGGGAAGAGCAAAATGTCGTGGGCGCGGTAGATAGCCGGCAGATCGTTCCGGTCCGTGAATTTGACAAAGGTGACGTGGTCGCTGAGGTTGGCTTGCCGGATGGCAAAGCGGATGTTGGCCAGGTATTCCGAGTAATCGCTGTCTCCCACAATCGTCAGGTGCAGATGGGCATAGCGGGGCTGCTGGACCAGCAGCTTCAGGGCGTTGATGGTGGTGTGCACGCCTTTATGCGGCACCAGCCGCCCGACAAATAACAGACGGTGGGGCTGGTAGTGGCCATTCTGGTAGGGGAAGCGCTCTGGGTCCACGCCCCAGTGAATAACCTCGGCCTGCTCAACCGGTGTGCCGGTCTCCAACGCGTAATTTTTGATGTAATGGCTGCATAGTTGCGCGTGCGAAAAGTCCAGCGTGTTCGTCCAAACCAGACTGGTCGCAGATAGCACCGGGCGTAACATTTGCTTGATCACATGCACGGGCTTGCGCTTGGCCCGGCGATTCCAGACATCGTACCAGGGGTCGGTGCGCCAGTTCGTGATCCAGCGGTCAAAGACGTAGTAGGCCACCGGGAGGTCGAAGTCTTGCGCCAGAAAGGCGAGGGACACCGAAATGCGGTTCAGTTTCCAGATGTAGACGACATCGGGCCGGAAGGTGTTGATCATGTAGCGGAAGGCGCGTTTATTGATCGTCTCTTTGCGCAGCAGTTCGAGCAGGCCCATGCGGCGTTTGTCGAAGGAGGCTTCCAGCCAGCGTGAGACATGCCCATTGTCCGCTGGTGCGCCGACGCCAAAGGTGCTCGTCAGGACATGAACCTCATGCCCCCGCTCGCGCAGCGCTTCGACAGCATCGTGACAGCCCAACTCATATCCCCCGGTATAGAACGGGGGATACCGGTCAGAGATGACGAGAATTTTCATTTCAGGCACCCTCTGTGGGGGTAGATTCGGTTGGTTCAGACGACGCGGCAGCCGTCGCCTGGGATGTCTCCTGCGCTGTCGGGGCAATGTCGGGCTTTTCGACCACGGACTTGGTCGTTTGCTCTGTCGGTGCGCCTGCCATGTGACCATTGCTCGCCGCCGGGATTTCCCACTCACCATTCACCAGGAAATACCCGTGCGGGCCGGTTTTTGGCAGGTAGCCGGTACCAAAGAAATCCTGGGCAACCACCGTCAGTTCGGCGCAGTTTTCGACAACATCCACCAGGTCCTTCGGGCGGCGGCTGGTGGCGCATTCCACGCTCAGACGATATGTGCCCGCACCCAGTGGCAGCGCCGGAATCTTAAGCCGCAGCACTCCTTCAGACGGCCAGCGTTCTACCGGGCCGTGATGGGTCAGGGTTTGGAAGAACACCAACGGCGTCTTGGTCACGGTATGGACCAGGATGGCGAAGATCAGGTTGCTGGTCAGTTCGTCGGATTTGTATTTGATCTCGAAGGTGACCGGGTCGTTGCTGCGAATGGTGGCCGTTGGCTCGCCTTGCTCGTCCAGAATGTTGAACGATTGCAGGACGGGCCTGTAGCTGGATTTCGGACGCGGCGCAGTGGCCAGGTTGCCATAGGCCAGCGGTTTGTTATCTGACAGATATTCGTTGATGATCTCGTTGGTAGGGCCGTCGTTGATGAACTTGCCCTGCTTGAGCAGGATCGTGCGTGAGCACAGGTTTTCGATGGCGGCCATGTTGTGGCTGACGAACAGCACCGTCCGGCCTTCCTGCGCCACTTCGCCCATCTTGCCCAGGCACTTGCGCTGGAACGCCGCATCACCTACCGCCAGCACCTCGTCCACGACCAGGATTTCGGGTTCCAGGTGCGCGGCAACCGCAAAACCAAGGCGCAGGCCCATACCACTTGAATAGTGCTTGACCGGCGTGTCGATGAATTTTTCGACTTCGGCAAAGGCCACGATCTCGTCAAACTTGCGCTCGATCTCTACCCGCGACATGCCCAGGATCGCGCCGTTCAGGAAGATGTTTTCGCGCCCGGTCAACTCCGGGTGAAAACCGGTGCCAACTTCCAACAGCGATCCGACACGCCCATACAGGTCTACTTTGCCGCGCGTTGGCTCGGTGATGCGCGAGAGCACCTTAAGCAAGGTACTTTTGCCCGCACCGTTGTGGCCGATGATGCCGACCACTTCGCCGTGTCGGACTTCGAAAGAGACATCGTCCAATGCCCAGATGACTTCGGTCAGTCCGGCAGCGCCGGTGGCCTGTCCGCGCAACAGCCGACCTGCTCGCACGAACGGGGCTACAAAAGCCGTGGACAGTGTATCGCGCAGCGTGCTATAGCTCTTTTGCGCGCTGCCGATGTGATATTTTTTGCCTAATCCTTCAACGCGGATTGCGAGGTCACTCATAGCTGACTTCCCGTTCTGCATAAATTGCGTAGGCTAGATAGGATTGACATTTATCCCTGAAACCAGGCTTCTGTTGAATACGAATGTCAACCCGGCCTAGACTTAGACCACGTCTGCGAATGTTTTTTCCATGCGGCGGAAGTAAAATGCGCCGCTGACTAACAGCGTGATGGCGGTGGCCAACGACACGAAGATCATCGGCCCCGGGCTGGTATCCGTGCCCAACAGCGCCCATCGGAACCCTTCGACCACTCCAGCCATCGGGTTGATGCCGTAGATTGTGCGCCAGGGTTCATCCAGCAGGCTGCTGGGATAGGCGATGGGGGTGGCGAACAGCCAAAACTGCGTCAGGAACGGGATGGTGTAGCGCACATCACGGAACTGCACATTCATGGCCGAAAGCCACAGACCGACGCCCAGCGCCGTCGTGAAGGCTAGCAGTAGGAAAAAGGGCAGAAACAAGATGTTGATGGTGGGCACGATCCCATACACCAGCATCATGATCATCAACACGATGAACGCCAGCACAAAGTCTACCAGGCCGGAAATAACACTGGAGACCGGGATAACCAGGCGCGGAAAGTAAATCTTCTTGAGCAGATTGGCGCTGCTGACCAGGCTGTTGGAGGATTGTGACAGCCCGTTGGCGAAAAAGGTCCAGGGTACCAGGGCTGTATAGGTGGCAACCGGGTAAGGGACCCCGCCGTCCGCTTCGATCCCGGCCAGTTGGCCGAAAAACAGGCTGAACACAATCATCGTGAAAAACGGCTGGATAATGGCCCAGGCTGCGCCCAGTACCGTTTGCTTATAGCGCACTTTGACATCGCGCCACGTCAGGAAATACAGCAACTCGCGGTATTTCCACAGTTCATTCAACTGCAAAGACACCCAGCCACGCGAAGGGGTGATTTGGGTATGCACCACTTCTTTGATCGGGGGGGATGCCTGGGTGTCTGGGGTAGTCGTACCAATAGCACTCATGGCTGAATTCCCTTATTGTGTGTGAATGTCTGTATGTGAACATCACTTATCGACTGTCACTCATTGTAGGCGCGGGGCCTTGCGCTGACCTTAACAGACCCAAAGCCGCACCTTGCATACGCCTAAACAAACCCTGTTTTTACAGATCTTTTAGAAGTCGTGAGGGGAAAATCCTGCCGCCGGAGCACATACCGGCGACAGGACAACGAGTGCGTGAAGGCTACCGGTTGTTGCTGCTGGAGGATGATGTGTTGCTTGGTGCGGCCCGCGTTGAACTCTGGTAACCATAGCCATACACAAACGACTGCTCGCGTGGTTTGGCCTTATTAAGCACCACGCCCGTGATCGGACTGCCCGTGTGTACAAACATATCCTTTGCTTTGCGCGCGTTGTCACGCTGGGTCTGCCCCACCTCCACCACCATCACCACCTGGGCGTGGACGTTGGCGGCCAGGATCGCGCTGTCGGCAACCACCAGGCTGGGCGGTGTATCGAACAGGATCACGTCCAGGTCCAGAAAAGCCCGCAGGACCTTGATCCATTCTGAAAGTTCTTCTGAATGCAGTACTTCTGCCGGAATCTCTGGCAGTTCGCCACTGGTGATGATCATCAGATTGGCGATCGTGCTTTCCTGCACGTGTTCCTGCAATATGGGCGGCAGTTCGGCGTTGGGGTCCGCATTTTCCACCGACAGGTCATAGTGGCTGGGCGGAGTCGTGAGCAGCTTGGAAAGATGCCCCTTGTTGTCGATTTCCAGGATTTCGTGCACCTTTGGTTGTCGCAGGTCGGCATCAATCAACAGCGTGCGCAGACCGCTTTGGGCCATCGACACCGCCAGATTCGCGGCAGTGATGCTTTTCCCTTCGCCAGGACTGGGGCTGGTGACCACGTAGATGCCCTGGCGCGTGGCGCGACCGTTGGCCGAAAGCAGCATGTTAGTTTGCACGGCATGGTATGTTTCGGCGATGGGCGATGTTGGGGCCTGGTGTGCAATCAACCGCTGGGAATAACTGTCGCGCGATTTGCCAAAGCGCATGATCGTGCCCAGCACAGGCAGCCCCAGGGTTTTGTTGGCCTGCTCTGGCGATTTGATTGTGCTTTCCTGGTAATTGATGAAAAGCACCAGCCCGGCTGCCAGGATAACTCCGATGACTGCGCCTAAGATCGCAGTTTGGATCACGCCTTTTTGCTCGGCCCACTCGGGGCGTTCGGCCTCTTCGATGATATCCAGCGTGTTGGTGCGATTCTGGATGGTCGCAATCAGCACTTGCAGGTCGGCACGGGTATCGCGTAGCTGGGCGCTTTGCAGGGCAAATACGTTCGATTGAGCTTCAAGCAGGTCGACTTGTGTGGGATCGGTCTCAGTCTCGATCAGCCCAAAGATCGCGTTCTGACGCTGGTTGACCCGTTCGATCTCGGCATTCAACTGTGAAATCTCATCACGTGCGTCGGAAATCTGTTGCTCTTGTTCTTCTGTCAGGTTGGTAGGGCTTTGCAGCGTCAACTGGTGGGCCAGCTCGTTGGCTATTTCGGCAACTGCCTCCTGGTCGCCATACGTGACGGAGATGACCAGAATGGAGGTGTCTTCGAGAATCTCCGTCTCAACCGCCTGCTTGAGATTGTGCACGTTGGTGTCGAGCTCCAACTCGTCAATCGTGCTCTGCATGATCGGGCGGGTCATGACGATTTCGGCATAGGTTTTGGCCAGGTCTGCGCCGATGCTGATATCCGGGCTTTCGGGATTGGATGCTTGCAGGTAGCTGCCGATTAAGATGCTGGTGCTCGCTTTGTAGTTTTCGGCCTGGGACCGGCGTGCGTAAAACGCAATACCGCCCCCCACCAACGCTGCGATTACAATAAGCCATGCCCATTGTCGAAAAAGTCGAATATACTGGTTGAGTTCCATCGGGCCACTGCTCCTCTTGTCTTATCGAATGCAGTCAATGTGGTACAAAGCCATACCCCTGCACTTCATCCGGTTTTTCTACTCATGACCACTAATATTATGACAAAGAATCAGGCATTGAGTTAATCATAAAGCATTCGGTGGTTTTTTTTGAACACCTTTTAGGTAATTGTAAGTCGAGGTTAATTCTATTTTATGCCCGTGTAAGGTTGGGCCAGTATGATACGCCCAACTCGAACGGTACAGAAACGTTTTTAAGCCAATTCATTGAACTCTAATTTACCCTATGACAGCGTATGGCGCGAACATCCCATGTCCAGCTTTTTGAGTCTACTCGATTCTTCACGGGTGGGGCGCTCTTTTTTCCGCCAGCGTGAACTCCAAGAAAAACAAGAACGGTTAGGTGTTTTTTTAAACACACATCATTTAGATGGTTTGTGGCTGGCACGCGAAGAGAATTTTACCTGGCTGGCAGGCGAAGGCTTGCTGAAAGCCACGTTTGGGGGCGAGATTGGGTTTCTGGTACTCGGTGATGCGTTGTATTTGATTCATAATGACATACATGATGACGAAACGCTGCGCCGCATTGCGGAACTGACCAACGCCCAACTATGCGGTTATGTTCCCAACCAACCCGGCTCATTCGAAGCACTGCTTACGGACCTAACCCGCCAGCGGCGAATTGGCACCGACGGCGACCAGGCGTTTTTTCAAAACAACATCGACCAGCTATTTGCTCAACAGCGGCTGACGTTGACGCCCTCCGAACAAGGCCAGTACCGGACCCTGTGTCGGGACTGCGCTTCTATTGTACAAGACGTGGCGCGCACGGTCCGTCCTGGCCAGGCAGAAAAGGCAATTGCGGCGGAATTGGCTCAGCGGTTTTATGCCGCCGGTATTAAGCCTAGTTTGTTATTGATCAGCGCCGACAGCGGCATCCGGCGCTTCCGCCATCCTGCACCGGGAGATAATGTCGTCAACCGCTTTGCAATCTTGATTGCAGCGGGAACCCGCGAAGGTCGCCACACCGCGGTGACCCGCATCGTAGCTGTGGACGGACTGCCGCCCGCGTTCGATGAACGGTACCGGGCCGCGATGCAGCTCAATACGGCTTGTATGAACCATTCGCGCCCTCACTGCCGCCTGGGAGATGTGGCCCAGGAGCGCCTGGCAGCCTATCATGCGAGCGACCCTACCTCCGACTGGCGCGTGCGGCTGCGCGCGGATGTATTGGACTATCTGCCGCGCCCGGTGCGAAGCCGCGTGTGGCGCACCCAGGAAGTCAAACCGTACCAGGCAGTAGCATGGTCGACCGGCATCAATGGCATTCGCATCGAAGATACTTTCTTAGTTTTGCCAGAACGCAATGAAATTCTTACCAGTACCGAAAACTGGCCGGTCATCGAAGTGCAACATGCGGGGCACACCGTCTTTCGTGCCGACATTCTTCGTCTATAGCATAATGACAAGCGTTATGAACAACAGTATCCCGGTCAATCGATATCGTTCATCTAAGTCATGGGTGGGAACTTATGGTACAACATACGCCTCGTGTCAGCATTGGGATGCCCGTCTATAACGGGGATCATTTCATCGAAGCAGCGCTAGATTCGCTGCTTGCCCAGACGTTCACTGATTTTGAGTTGATCATCTCGGACAATGCCTCAACCGACCAAACCCAGGCGATATGCCAGGCTTACGCTGCTAGGGATGATCGGATTCGCTACTACCGCAACGATATCAATCTCGGCGCAGCAGGAAACTTCAACCGGACAGTGGAGCTGGCGCGCGGAGAGTATTTCAAGTGGGCGGCTCACGACGATGTGCAAACGCCTGACTTCCTGGGGCGGGCAGTAGCTGTGTTGGATAGTGACCCCGGTGTGGTGCTGGTCTATGCCCGCGCGCGCATCATCGATGAGGATGGCGACCCGGTGCAGGATTATGACGTGGATTTCCGCACTGACTCGCCAGACCCCAAAGTGCGCTTTCATGACCTGCTGTGGATCACCCACCGCGTCTATCAGGTGTTTGGCCTGATGCGGACTGACGTGCTGCGCAAGACCAAGCTTATCGAGCCGTATTCGGCTTCGGACCGGGTGCTCGTTATTGGTATGAGCCTGTTTGGGCGTTTCCACGAGATTCCGGAATACCTGTTCTTCCCCCGCAAACACGCCCACGTCTCGGTGCGTTCGCACGTAACGCGGCACACGCGGATGGTGTGGTTCGACCCCAGCAAAAAGGGCAAGATACTACTGCCAGCCTGGGCGCTGTGGTTTGGCTACCGAGGCGCGATCAAACGCGCGTCTTTGAAGTGGGGCGAGCGGCGGTATTGCTATCGTCAGATGTGGCGGTGGGCGTGGGACAGGCGCAAAACATTGCGCGAAGACGTGGTGATCGCGTTCAAGCAGTGGTGGCTTATGCGGTTTCGCCCGAACGGTCGGTTGAAAAAACCGGTACGCAGCAGCCTGAAATAGCGACGGCGTGCTACACGCTGACGGTTGTCAGGCGTGACTGTACCAGTTGTTCCAGTTCGGGGTCTTCGATCAGGCCTGCTTTGCCAGATGGCAGCTGCAGGGTTGTCATCTCGCTCAAGGCCCGGATCATGCGGTCCAGAGCCAGGTGCAGGTAGGACGGTGAGTATTCTGCCGGGTCGGACAGGCAGAGGATGGCGGCACGTTTGGCCTGGTTGAATTCGATCAAAGGGTTTTTTTTGCGATTCATCTGCACGCCTTTGGTGTTTGGACCGTTAAACACACACCAGAATGACATTATATTATTTTAATCTATATGGTTTGTCAAGTAAATCTATTCTTCTTTGAGTAAACGTATTGTCTTGATATCGCAATTGTTTATGGCTGAATCTAACCTCGATATTTCGGCAAATTAAAAATAAGCACGCAATAAAAGTTTGTTGATGAAAACAAAAGTAACTGTGGCACTTATATCTTGAGAGGGCCTCATTGCCATGTACCAGTCAGATGAGCTAGATGTTTGGAATCTCACACCAGGTGTAACCGCGACCACCGGTGCGCAAACGGTCTTTAACGTGGTGGGGCGTGTGAAAAAGGTCGAAGAAATCGCGATGCTGTCCTACCGCCTGAACGATGGCCCGTTGCGCCAGGTATTCGTCAACCCGAAACGCGGGCGCACCGGTCGACTGCATCGCTTTGGCGATTTCAACATCGACACGATCATGCTTGATGAGCTGCACGCGGAGAATCGGCTGGTGCTGCGGCTGGAACGCTTGAACGGCAGCGACACCGAACACGAGATATCGTTTGCCACCCAGCCCTTCCCCACCGGTGATCCTTCATTCCAATTGAAGCTGGCCGGGACCGAACGTCCGGAGGAACTGGGCCAGATTGTCGATGGCAAGTGGCACGTCAACCGGGACGAGGCAGGCGAACCATGCCTGGAAGTGCTACTCGAAGATGCCGGGTATGATCGCATCATCCTGTTTGGCCACCGTGACTGGACCACGAACTACGAGATCACGGCGCGCATTTCTGTTCCCGAATGGACGGGGGCCGTACATCTGGCCGGGCTGCTGTTCAAGTGGCAGCCGCATCTGCAAGGGGATGGCACTCATCTGCCGACCGAATGGAGCACTGGCTTGGCCTACTATGCTTCGAACACGGCCGGGCTGCGTATTCACTATGGCGTCGACATGCGCACACCCAACGAACAGGACCATGTGCTGGCCGAAGCGCCGTTGTCACGCTGGCGGCGGTGGACCTGGGCAGTGCAGTATGGTGCCCGCAAACACAAGCGTTTTGGTCGCGAACGGGTGCCGTTCATCAAGCTGCCACGCGCCCAGATGTTGCCTGGTGTGCAGTACCGCTTCCGGATGTTGGTCACGCCTCAGCGCCATGTCCTCACCGTCTGGCGCGCCAACCGACCAGAACCTGCTCCCCAGCTTGTGGTTTCCGAACCGACCGAGTGTTTGCCGGATGGTCCGGTGGGCATTGTGTTCTATCACTCCGCTGGTCGCATCTACGAATTCGACGTTGCACCAGCTTAGGCCGTGTTGACAACTGTCCTCAGCGGTTCGCCATTCCCCGGCGAATATGTCAACACGACCTGGCCCGCGTATCTGATCCTCGTTTTTCCCACGAATCATCAGGGGGCAGATTGGTGGCCTGCCCCCTGACTTTACCCTTAACTGGTTTCGTTTGATGGTTCTGCCGGTGGTTCCTCTGGCGGCACATCCGTGGGCGCAGCTGTTGGTGGCACCTGCGTCGGCGGTATCTCCGTCGGTGCGAGTGTTGGTGTCGGTGGCACCGGCGTGAAGGTTGCCGTCGGCGGGATATCCGTCGGTGTTGCTGTTGGCGGCACCTGTGTCGGCGGGACCTGGGTTGGTGGCACCGGTGTTGGTGGCGGCGCATCCTGGATCGTCAGGTTGTCGATGGCGTAGCCAGTGCTCCGCGTGCCCTGCGGCAGTTGCGCCCGGGTGTCGATGCCGAAGCGCAGCCGGATGGTGCGGCCCTGGTACGGCGTCAGGTC
>JAADYV010000570.1 GCA_010092855.1 Chloroflexota bacterium
ATCGTCAGCCGCAACGAGGGCAACACCAACCTGTACCCGGTGCCCGCGCTGGCGGAATGGGCGGGTGTGGAACGGCTCTACCTCAAGCACGAGGGCGAAAACCCCACCGGTTCGTTTAAGGACCGGGGCATGACCACCGGCGTCACCCAGGCGCGCGCGCTGGGCATGAGTCGCGTAGCCTGCGCTTCGACGGGCAATACTTCCGCTTCCCTGGCGGCTTACGCAGGGGCAGCGGGTATGGAAGGCGTGGTCTTCTTCCAGAACCAGCAGATCGCGCTGGGCAAGCTGGCGCAGGCGGTGGCCTATGGCGCAACCTGTGTGCAGGTCAACGCGGACTTTGATCGCAACATGGAACTGGTGCGCGAAGTGGCCGAACCGCTCGACATCTACGTGCTCAATTCGGTCAACCCCTTCCGGTTGGAAGGGCAGAAGGCGATCATGTTCGAGACCTTGCAGCAGCTTCGCTGGCAGGTGCCAGACTGGATCGTGTGCCCCGGCGGGAACCTGGGCAACAGTTCCGCCTTCGGCAAAGCCCTGTTTGAACTGCACGACCTGGGCCTGATCGACCGGCTGCCGCGCGTGGCCATCATCCAGGCAACGGGCGCGAACCCGCTGTACCGGGCGTTCCAGACCGGCTTCGCGAATTACGAAGCGGTCAAGGCGCACACCATCGCCACCGCGATCAAGATCGGCAACCCGGTCAACTATGCCAAGGCGGTGCGCACGCTGCGCTGGACGGACGGCGTGGTCGAGCAGGTGACGGACGGGGAGATTATGGACGCCAAAGCGCTGATCGACCGGCTGGGCATCGGCTGCGAACCAGCGTCGGCCTGCTCGCTGGCCGGAACGCGCAAGCTGGCCGCCAGCGGCGTGATCCAACCCGGCGAAACCGTCGTCGGCATCCTGACCGGCCACATCCTCAAGGACCCGGACGCCATCATCGGCTATCACAGCAATACGCTGGACGACCTGGATGCGGCCTATCCCAATCCACTGCACCCGGCGGAACCCTCAGTTGAGGAGATCACGCGGCTGCTACTCGGCGAACAGGAAGCGCTGCCCGCGTTGCCAGACCGCTAACAGGCTGTAACAAAACGATCATGCTTTCGTAAGAAATGCGTAACTTCCGGATTCGATACTGAATGACGTGTGCACACGGCACACAATCAGACAAGGACACCTGGAGGGAACAATGCGTAAACTCAGTATGATCGTTTTGGTTATTATGTTGGTTCTGGCTGCGCCGGCCTACGCGCAGGATGGTGACGAGATGGGCGGTCCGGACGTGATCGTCACGCTGGCCCCGACTCCGTTTGCCGAAGGTGCAGGTCTGGCCGGGGTGACCGGTTGGGCGCACGTCGTCTCCGATGAAGCGAGTATTCACATCGCGCTCACGCCCAACGGCGCGACGCTGCCCGAAGGCTCGGTGCTGGAAGGGTGGGTCGTGGACGCTGGTCTGGATGGCGGCCCTGGTATCACGCACGTCACCGACGACGACGAAGTGTACGGCACCCCGTTTGGCGAAGCGGCGTTTGACGCTGCCGTCGAGTCCGCTCCCTACGCGCTGAGCACTGGCGTGTTGTCCCCCACCGACGACGGTACCTGGGAAGTGAGTTTCCACGTACCCGGTTACAACTTTAGCCCCTATGACGCGGTCGTGATCACGCTCGAAAGCGACGGTAATTCGCTGGAAGGCTTCGATCCCCGTCCTGGCACCCCCGTTTTCACCGGTGCTATCGCCGAGGGTGAGCCGGCTGGCGATATGATGATGGGCGACGACATGGAAGGCGACGACATGATGGCGGAAGATGAAATGATGGAAGACGAAGACGCCATGATGGACGAGGGCGAGGACATGATGGAAGGTGACGCGATGGAAGGTGAAGACATGATGGAAGACGGCGATGATATGATGGCCGATGACATGATGTATGCCCCCGTCGAAGTGACCTTGGCCCCGACTCCGCTGGCGGAAGGCGCTGGCCTGGCGGACCTGACCGGGTCGTCGCTGGTCTACGTTGAGACCGGGATGCTGGAAATCACCATCGAACTGAACGGCGCGGCCCTGCCGGAAGGCTCCGTGCTGGAAGGGTGGGTGGTTGATGCTGGTCTGGATGGCGGCCCTGGCACTACCAACGTCACCGACGCCGACGAAACCTTCGGCACCCCGTTTGGCGAAGCGGCCTTTGACGCTTCCGTCGAATCGGCCCCCTATGCGCTGAGCACCGGCGTGCTGCACGACAACATGGACGGCACGCTGACCGTCAGCTTCTACGTGCACAGCTACAACTTCAGCCCGTATGACGCGGTCGTGATTACGCTTGAAAGCGATGGCAACACCACCAGCGGCTTCGACCCCCGCCCCGGCACCCCGGTGCTGGCCGGTGAGATCGCCGCCCCCGCGATGTAGTCTATTCGCGCGCTAGCAGGCAACCAGCCCGCTCTGGGGTTCGCTCCGGGCGGGTTTTTTGTGCATGTAATCCCCTGGTGGCAAGGCGTTTGTTGTCGGGCGTATTTTGTAGCGGTAGAGCCTGCTCTGCCCAGGTCCAAAGGGGAAAGCTGGCTAGATTCGTGAGGAACTCACGCCGTTTGCGCCAGCGGCAGCGTAAAGCAGAACGTGGTCCCAGTGGGTTGTTCGCTCTCGACCCAGATGCGGCCATGATGCGCCTCGACAAACCCGCGCGCAATCGCCAGTCCCAGCCCGGTGCCCCGGTGCCCATCGTCGTCACGCACGCGGGAGTCGTCGCCCCGGTAAAACGTGTTGAAGATGTGCGGGACATGCGTGGGCGCGATGACCGAGCCGGTGTTGTGCACGTCCACGCGCACATGCTGGGCTTCGCGCGTGGCCCGGATCGTGATCTGGCCTTCGGGCGGGGTATAGCGCAGCGCATTGTCCAGCAGATTAACCAGCACGCGCTGGATTTTGTCCGGGGCCATGTGCACCGGGTCAACGTCCGGTGTCACCGTGCCGTTGAGCGTGACCTGCCGCTGGCTTGCCTGGGGCCGCATGTTGCTTAATACGTCGGAGATCAGGTCGGTGAGCGAGGCGGAATCAAAGCAGATTTCCAGTTGGCCCGCGTCCAGCCGCGCCAGCTCGAATAGGTCATCGATCAACTGGCTCAGGTGCCGCAGTTCCGCCAGCGAGCGCCCCATGTACTGGGTGACGGTGTCCGGGTCGGTTACCACGCCGTCGGAGATGGCTTCCAGCATCACGCGGATTGAGGTCAGCGGCGTGCGCAGGTCGTGCGAGATGCCCGCGATCAGCGTGCGCCGCGACTCGTCGAACTGGCGTTTTTGCCGGTCCATCGTTTCCAGGCTGTTGGCCATCCAGTTGAAGGTTTGTGCGAGCTGCGCCAGTTCGTCGTTGCCGTGCGCCGTCAGCCGCGTATCAAGCTGCCCCTGTGCCACCTGTTCGGCGGCCTGCGAAAGCTGGCAGATGCGGTCGGTGAGCGTGTTGGCGATGTACAGCCCAAACGCCAGCGCCGTCAGCCCGGCGAACACCAGCAGCGCCACCGTCAGCACCAGGTCGTGCTCGCTGATGAACATCAACTGCGCGGTTACCCACACGTTGAAGAACACCAGCGCCACCGTGAAAATAACCATAGCCCACAACGACCAGCGCAAACTGGGGAACCACAGCGCCAGCCCGGAACGGTACAGCATGTAGGTCACGCCCACCGTCACCACGCCGGACGCCGACATGAAGATCACCAGCAGTTCTACGTCACGGGCCGGGGGCTGCAAGCGCAGCGTGATGAACAACAGGGCCAGCGCCAGCGCCAGGCCCATACTCAACAGGATTAGCAACAGGGGAAAACGTTTCATGATAGTGGTGGCTCAAACTTATAGCCGACGCCCCACACCGTCAGGATACATTCCGGGTTGCCGGGGTCGGTTTCGATCTTTTCACGCAGGCGGCGAATGTGCACTGTGACTGTGCTGTCGTCGCCGTAGAAGTCGTAGCCCCACACGTGTTCCAGCAGTTGGGCGCGGCTGAAGACCTGGCGCGGGTGGCTGGCCAGGAACCACAACAGGTCGAACTCGGTCGCCGTCAGCGAAATTGGCGTGGTCCCGCGCTGTACGATATGCGTGGCCGCATCCAGCCGCAGGTCGCCGTATTCCAGCGACTTGTGATCCGCGCCGTTGGTGGGGGTAATGCTACGCCGCAGCACGGCCTTGACGCGCATCACCAGCTCGCGCGGGCTGAAGGGCTTGGTCACGTAGTCGTCGGTGCCCAGCTCGAAGCCCATCACGCGGTCGGCTTCTTGCGTGCGCGCCGTCAGCATAATGATCGGCACAGTGCTGCTGTCGGTGGGGGGACGGCTGCCGCTGTGCCCACGTAATGAGCGGGTAATGGTGAAGCCATCCAGCCCCGGCAGCATGATGTCCAGCACCACAAGGTCCGGCTTTTCTTCGCGCAGCAGTTGCAGCGCCAGCGGTCCCGTGTCCGCTTCGATCACGCGGTAGCCTTCCAGCTCCAGGTATTTGCGCACCACTTCGCGGATGGTGGCTTCGTCGTCCACAATCAAGATCGTCGATTTTGTCATCATACACCACATTATAAACCGGACTGATTACGATTACCTTACAAACCAGGGGCGCGGAGGGGCCGATTGTACTGCTGGGCGCGCCGGGTGTCCGCGCGGATTGTGCAAACTGTGCGATCTTTCACAGGGCACTTTGGTGATTTTGACCATGAATGCCGATCAATAACGCCTTATGATAGCAACACCCTTAAGCACGCAACTGGCGTGTTTTTTGCCCCGTTTTC
Organism: Chloroflexota bacterium; assembly: GCA_010092855.1. Classification (GTDB taxonomy): domain Bacteria; phylum Chloroflexota; class Anaerolineae; order Aggregatilineales; family Aggregatilineaceae; genus TC-15. The sequence goes on from JAADYV010000570.1 coordinate 4,772, forward strand.
CGGGGTTCCACTAACTATTCTTAGCCAACTTAAAGCCATTATATCCTGTCCCACGTTGACCGGCTGTTCAATCACCGCTGGTCAGATCATCGCCGCACTGGATGAACGTTATTTGGGAGAGATGGCCGATGGTGAACCAACACCCTGCTTATGGATTTCCGGCTCGACAAGGCTTGTATGACAGCGCGCACGAACACGATGCGTGTGGCATCGGGTTTGTGGCCCACATCAAGGGACACAGGTCGCACGACATCATCGCGCGCGGGCTGGAAGTGCTGCACCGCATGACACATCGTGGCGCGGAGAGCGCCGACAACCGCACCGGCGATGGCGCGGGTATTCTGCTCCAGATTCCGCACGAGTTTTTCAGTTCCGAGATTCCCGCCCTGCCCGCCGCGGGCGCATACAGCATGGGGCTGGTGTTCCTGCCGCGCGACCCGGACGCCATCGCGTACTGCATCGGCGCGTTCGAGGAGGTCGTGGGGCGCGAAGGATTGGCGGTGGTGGCATGGCGCGATGTGCCGGTGGAACACGACGTGCTGGGCGAGATCGCGCGCCGGGCCGAACCGGTCATCAAGCAGGTGTTCGTCACCGGCGAGATGGACCAGGACGCGCTGGAACGCAAGCTGTACGTGGTGCGCAAGTTGGTCGCGCGCCAGGTGCAACAGTCCCACCTCCGGGACAAAAACGCCTTCTACATCACGCACCTCTCCACCCGCACCGTCATCTACAAGGGGATGCTCATGCCCGAGCAGATCATTGCCTACTACCCCGAACTGCACGATGACCGCGTCCGCAGCGCCATTGCGCTGGTGCACTCCCGCTTCAGCACCAATACCTTCCCCACCTGGGACCTGGCCCAAGCATTCCGCATGGTGGCCCACAACGGCGAAATCAATACCATCCAGGGCAACCGCTTCTGGATTCATGCCCGCGAAAACGACTTCGAATCGCCCCTGTTTGGCGACGACATCAAAAAGCTGCTGCCCATCATCGAACCGGGCAAAAGCGATTCGGCCTCGTTCGATAATATTCTGGAACTGCTGGTGAGCACAGGCCGGTCATTGCCCCATGCGCTGATGATGCTCATCCCGGAATCGTTCAACCGCCTGAATCCTATTCCCGACGACCTGAAGTATTTTTACGAATACCACTCCGCGATCATGGAACCCTGGGACGGCCCGGCCTCGATGGTATTTTGTGATGGGCGGGTGGTCGGTGGCACACTGGACCGGAACGGGCTGCGTCCTTCGCGCTACGTCATCACCCACGACGACCTGATCGTGATGGGGTCCGAGGCTGGGGTGCAGGACTTCGCACCGGAACAGGTCGCGGCCAAAGGTCGCCTGATGCCCGGCAAGCTGCTGCTGGTCGATACGGAGGAGGGCCGCATCATTCCCGACGCCGAGATCAAAGACCGCATCAGCCACCAGCAGCCGTATGCCGAATGGGTGCAGGAGAACCGCATTACGTTCATTTCCGTACCGTTCAAGACTCCGGTGTCCGTTGGGATGCCGCCGGAAAAACTGCACACCATGCAGCTCGCCTTTGGCTACACGCGCGAGGATATTGAAAACCTGCTGATCCCGATGGTGGATCGCCACCAGGAACCCGTCGGCTCGATGGGCACCGATACGCCGCTGGCCGTGTTCGCCGACCAGCCGCAGTTGCTGTTTAACTACTTCAAGCAGCGTTTCGCCCAGGTCACCAACCCCGCCATCGACCCCATCCGCGAGCAGTTGGTCATGACGCTGACCAGCTACATCGGCAAGGAGAGCAACCTGCTCTCTGAAACGCCGGAACACTGCCGCATGGTGCAGTTCAAGCGCCCGATCTTCACCAACCTGGACGTGGCCAAGCTGCGCAACTGGGATAATCCGGACTTCAAGACGACCACGCTGCACGCTGTATTTCCCATTCGTGATGGCGTTGACGGATTAACGGCGGCGTTGGACTGTCTGTGCCGGGAAGCAGAGCGGCTGGTGGACAAGGGCACCGACTTCATCATTCTCTCGGACCGGACCGCGGACGCTGATTACGCGCCAATTCCGTCCTTGCTGGCGTGTGCCGGCGTGCACCATCACCTGGTGCGCGTCCAGAAACGGACCGCGTGCGCGCTGCTGATCGAAACGGCGGAAGCACGCGAGGTGATGCACTTTGCGCTGCTGTTTGGATATGGAGCCAGCGTAGTCAATCCTTATGGCGCGTTTGCGATTTTGCACCACCTGCAAAAACAGGACCGTCTGCCCCATACCGAAAACTATCTCGACGCCGAAGAAGCCTTCATCCAGGCCATCAGCAAGGGGCTGCTGAAGGTGCTTTCCAAGCTGGGTATCTCCACGCTGCGCAGTTATCATGGCGCGCAGACCTTCGAGGCCATTGGGCTGGGCCAGGACCTGATCGACCGCTATTTCACCGGCACCGAGTCGCGCATCGGCGGCATCGGCCTGGCGCATATCGCGCAGGAAACCGCGCTGTTTCACCACCGCGCCTATGAGGAGCAGCCCGCGCTGCTGCCCTCGGCGGGCGTGTACCAGTTTCGCAAGGACGGCGAGCGCCACGCCTGGAATCCCGAAGCGATCCACCTGCTGCAATGGGCGGTGCGCACCGGGGATTATGCCAAATACCTGGCATTTGCGGATCACGTTAACACCTTTAACCAGACGCCGCATGTGATTCGCGGCCTGCTGGACTTTAAGCCCCAGACGCCCATTCCACTAGACGAGGTCGAGCCGGTGGAGAACATCCTGCGGCGCATGACCACCGGCGCGATGTCATTTGGATCGCTGGGTAAGGAAGTGCACGAAACGCTGGCCGCTGCCATGAACGCCCTCGGCGGGCGCAGCAACTCCGGCGAAGGGGGCGAAGACCCGGCCCGGTATGCGCTCCGTCCCGATGGCAGTTCGGTGCGCAGCGCGATCAAACAGGTGGCGTCGGGGCGCTTCGGCGTGACCAGCAGCTACCTGGTCAACGCCGACGAAATCCAGATCAAGGTCGCGCAGGGGGCCAAGCCGGGCGAAGGCGGTCAGCTTCCCGGCCACAAGGTGGACGCCGTCATCGCCAAAACGCGCTATTCGACGCCCGGCGTCACGCTCATTTCGCCGCCCCCGCACCACGACATCTACTCCATCGAAGACCTGGCGCAGTTGATCTTCGACCTGAAGAACGCCAACCCTCGCGCGCGCATCAGCGTCAAGCTGGTGTCCGAAGCCGGGGTCGGCACCATTGCGGCAGGGGTCGCCAAAGCCTACGCCGACAACATCGTGATCAGCGGCTACGACGGCGGCACCGGGGCCAGCCCGCAGAGTTCGATCAAACACGCCGGACTGCCGTTTGAACTGGGCATTGCCGAAACCCACCAGACGCTGGTGCTGAATGACCTGCGCGGGCGGGTGCGGCTGCAAACCGACGGCCAGCTCAAGACCGGGCGCGACGTGGTGCTGGCGGGCATTCTCGGCGCGGAGGAATTTGCGTTTGGCACCTCCAGCCTGATCGCGCTGGGCTGCGTAATGATGCGCAAGTGCCACCTCAACACTTGTCCGGTCGGTGTGGCCACCCAGGACCCCGAACTCCGCCGCCGCTATACCGGCCAGGTGCAGCACCTGATCAACTACTTCACCTTTATGGCGCAAGAAATCCGCGAGATCATGGCCGGTCTGGGCATCCGCCGCTTTGATGACCTGGTCGGGCGCACCGACCTGCTCGACGTGCGTCCCACCGATCACTGGAAGGCCCAAACGGTTGACCTCGCGCGTTTGCTGTACCGCGCGCCGGAAGCGGATCGCACCGCGGCCTGCTGTGTCCAGGACCAGCCGCACAAACTCGACGACGTGCTGGACCGCACCCTGATCGCGCTGGCTGCTCCCGCGCTCGAACGCCGCGAACTGGTCAGCATCCAACTGCCGGTCAAGAACTCGGATCGCGCGGTGGGCACTATGCTCAGCAGCGAGATCACGCGGCTGTGCGGCGAAGAGGGGCTGCCGGACGACATGATCCACATCACGTTACAGGGCAGCGCCGGGCAGAGCTTCGGGGCCTGGGTTGTGCGGGGTGTGACGCTGCGGTTGGAAGGCGAGGCTAACGACTACTTCGGCAAAGGGCTGTCCGGTGGACGCCTGATCGCGGTGCCGCCGCAGGGCAGCACTTTTGCCGCCGAGGGCAACATCATCGTGGGCAACACCGTGCTGTATGGCACGACCGGGGGCGAAGCCTTCATTCGCGGCGTGGCCGGGGAACGGTTCTGCGTGCGCAACAGCGGCGTGAACGCAGTGGTGGAGGGCACCGGCGATCACTGCGCGGAATATATGACCGGCGGGCGCATCATTGTGTTGGGGCGCGTGGGGCGCAACTTCGCGGCGGGCATGAGCGGCGGGATCGCCTACGTGCTTAACATCGACGGTAATTTCGCCTACTTCTGCAACCGCTCGATGGTCGAACTGGAACTCGCGCTGGAATACGAGGACCAGGAGTTCATCAAGGAATACCTGCAGAAGCACATCGACTACACCGGCAGCACGGTTGCACAGGCGGTACTGGCGCGCTGGCACGAGAACCTGCCGCGCTTCGTGAAGGTCGTGCCCATCGAATATAAGCGCGTGCTGCAAGAGCAGCGGCTCAAAGAAACCCAGCAGATGCTGGACTACATCCGCGAAGAAGAGTATCTGGAGGTACCGTACTGATGGTTGATCCCAGGGGATTCCTCAAAGCCGAACGCATCGAAAACCGGTACCGTCCTGTGGGCCAGCGGGTGCAGGACTATCTTGAAGTCGAGGCCCAACTGCCGCCCGATATCCGGCGCTTCCAGGCGCGGCGCTGCATGGACTGTGGTGTGCCGTTCTGTCACTGGGGGTGCCCGGTCGGCAGCCTGATCCCGGAATGGCAGGACCGGCTCCAGCAGGACGACTGGCGCGGGGCCTACGAAATCCTGCAAAAGACCAACAACTTCCCGGAATTCACCGGGCGGTTGTGTCCTGCCCCGTGCGAACACGCCTGTGTGCTGGGCATCAACGACGACCCGGTGACCATCCGCGAAAACGAGTTCGCCGTGATCGAGCGCGCCTTTGCCGAAGGTTGGATCGTGCCCCAGCCGCCTGCACAGCGCACCGGCCAGCGCGTAGCCGTGATCGGCAGCGGCCCGGCAGGGTTGGCCTGCGCCGATTCGCTCAACAAAATGGGGCACAGCGTCGTGCTGTACGAAGCCGCCGACCGGGTGGGCGGTTATCTGCGCTATGGCGTGCCGGACTTCAAGTTGGAAAAGCGCTTCATCGACCGCCGTGTAGACATCATGCTGGCCGAAGGGCTGGTGATCGAAACCGGCGTCCGCGTGGGTGTGGACCTGCCCGCCGACGACCTGGTGCGCGAGTTTGATGCGGTCTGCGTGGCGATTGGCGCGCGCCAGCCGCGTGACCTGAATGTCCCCGGACGTGAGCTGGACGGCATTCACTTTGCGATGGAATACCTGGACCAGTCCAACCGGCTGGTGGCCGGCGATAGCATCCCCGCCGACCAAGTTATTTCCGCAG
>JAADYV010000571.1 GCA_010092855.1 Chloroflexota bacterium
CCATGTTTCAGACGCGCGCAATCAAGATTTTCCGCGACATCGTATCCCGCAAAGGACGCACCGCGCTCGTGGTGCTGAGCATTCTGGTCGGGGTATTTGGCGTCACCGTGATGATGAGCCTGGCCGATCTGATTATCAGCCAGTTACGGTCCGATCTAGACCCGGACGAAATATCGCATAATCACGTGTACGTCGCCGCGCCCGGCACATCCGTCGCGGTTGAAGAGGACCTCGGCTACCTGGAACGCTTGCGCGAACTGCCTGATGTCGTGGATGTCGAAGGGCAGGCCGTGTACGCGGTCTATTGGCGGCAGGCAGGCGCAGACGAGGACTATACCAGCGGCTTTATAATCGGCTTCACCGAGCCGTTTGCCGAAGCGGAGCGGGAGCCGGTCGCGCGTGTCACTGAAGGGCGCTTTCCAGAGCCGGGCGTTTATGAGATTGCCATTGAGCAGCGGTTCGCCGACGCGCACGGTGTCGAGGTTGGCGACCGTCTGGTTTTCCGCACGGGGGACGGTGCTGCGCCCGACTGGACGGTGGTCGGCAAGGTGCTGCATCCCTACTTCACGATCAGTCCGGCCCTTGCCAACGACATCCCACCGCGCGACGCGCTGTATGCCAGTTATGCCGATCTCCAGCAGATCGTCGGTTATCCCGGCCTGACGGCCATTCACCTGCGCTACACCAACCTGGACGCCGCGCAAGCCGGCGCGGATGCGCTGCACGCGACGCTTGCCGAGGAAACGCCGTATGTCTCCGTCTTCAGCTTTTTCGACGACCCGGACAACAACTTTCTGCTGGACGTGGTGAGCCAGGTCACCTACGTGTTTGCCGCCCTGGGCATCGTCGCAATGGTGGTGTCCGGCTTCCTGGTGACGAATGTCGTGCGCACCATCGTGCTTGAACAGAAAAAACAGATCGGGGTCCTCAAGTCGTTGGGGGCGTCACGGCGCGACCTGTTTGCCATCTACCTGGGCATGGCCCTGATCTACGGTGCGGTGGGCACGCTGCTGGGTGTGCTGATCGCTGTACCGTTTGCGGGCCGCTTTGCCCAGGAGGTAGCGTCATCCGCGTTCACGTATATCGGCGCGGTGAAGGTCTCTCCGCTCGGAGTGGGCATCGGCGTGATCATGGGGCTGGTCGTGCCGGTATTCGCCGCGTTGATGCCCGTCTTCAACGGCACCAGGGTCACGATCCTGTCCTCGATGACCGACCTGGGCATCGATTCCACCTGGGGCCGGACACCCACCAGCCAGTTCATCGGGCGGCTGCCGCTGCCCCACACCCTGCGGCAGGCAGCCAGCAACCTGTGGCAGAAGAAAAGCCGCCTGACGCTGACCGGGCTGGCGCTGACGTTCGCGGTGGCAGCCTTTATGGGCACGACGGCGATGGTCAGTTCGCTGGCGGGGGTGCTTGACAGTGTCTACGACTCGACGAACTACGAGGCCGGCCTCACGCCGCTGCACACCGAAGATGGCCCGGAGATTGCCAGACTGCTCTCTGAGCAGGCAAGTGTCGAGGGCGTTTATCCAGGCGTGCTGGCGTCGGTTGGCGTTGAGGGCTTTGTAAGTGACGATTTGCTCAGCGGCGGCTCCAACCAGATGCAGGTCCTGGGACTGGACCCCACGGGACAGGCGGTCAGCTTTACCTTGATTGACGGCGCAGGCTGGTCAGAGGACCCCACCCGCCCTGGCGTGGTCCTCTCACGTATGGCCGCCGACAGCCTGGATAAGGGGCTGAACGACAACGTGACGCTTTCCCATGCGGGACGCACTGCCGACTTCGACATCATCGGCATAAACGACTATCCCTTTGAGTTGATTTACATGGACTGGCGCGCGCTGGCGGCGCTGACCGGTTATGCCGACCGACAAGGTGAACCGCTGCCGGGGTATTTCTACATCAACCTGGCGGGTGAACCAGACGCACAAGCGGTTGATCGGGAAATCAACCAGTTGGTGGCCATGCTCAACGCGAACGGAATTCAGGTCACCGCCACCAACGAGGTGCAGTCGCAGGACGAGGAACTGCAGAGTATTACCGTGTTCAGCATGATGTTCAACGTGACGTCGGCAGTAATGGCCATCGTGGGCGCGATCGGGCTGCTGGCGGCGCTGTCGATGGCAGTCTACGAGCGGCAGCGCGAGATCGGCGTCATGCGCTCGGTAGGCGCGGGGTCGCTCACGGTGATGTCGCAGTTTCTGGTCGAGGGGATTCTCGTCGGGGTCGTGGCCTGGGTAGCCGCTGCCCCACTGAGTTATGTGCTGGGATACGGCCTGAACCAGGTGCTGCCGTTTGATTATGTGACGTTCAGCTACCCGCCCGTGCTGCTGATCGCTGGTCTGGCCGGAGTCGTGCTGATCGCGGCATTGGCAAGCCTGTGGCCGTCGTTGGCCGCTTCCCGCAAAACGGTGAGCGACATCTTGCGCTACCAGTAAACCAGGTCGGGAGTGCGCGTTGGATTCGAGTTTCACAAGGGATGTGCTGTGGAGATGCGGTCACAGCCGATGCACTGCAATGCCTTCAACCGAAAACAGGAGCCTCGCGGGGAGGCTCCTGCTGATTCTAACATATGGATGTTCGGTGGTGGCCCAGGTTATTCCAGGTCCGGGATGAACAGCGGGGCGGCGAAGGCATCCACGCCCACCGTCCCACTGAGCGGGTAGACCCTGAGCGTGTGCTGGCCGTCACCCAGTCCGTCGATGGTGAAGCTGTCGAACGCGGTACCCTCATCCAGGTAGGTGTCGACGATTTCGACCACTGCGCCGTCCACTTCAATTGCCAGCGAACCGTAACCCTCGCGCTGGACGTAGCCGACCGTGATCGTCGGTCCGGCGAAGGTCAGCGTCAGCATCGCGCTGGTGTTCGCGCCGCTGGAGAGGAAGCTGCCGCCACTGGCGTCCGCTGCGGTGACCACCGTCCAGCCGTCCACCCCTGTGACGGTATCATCGTCGGACTCCAGCCGCAGTGCTTCCGGCAGAATCGGCGCGTCGGGCACCGGTTCCGCCGTCGCCAGGACGTCGATACGGTCGATGCCCGTCATGGCGTTGACGTTATAGATCGTCACGTCGTGGATGCCCGCGCCCAGGTTGCCAAACGTGATGGGCTGCTGCCAGATGACGCCGGAGGTATACGTGTTGATGTACTGGCAGCTCCCGTCGATGCACAC
>JAADYV010000572.1 GCA_010092855.1 Chloroflexota bacterium
ATTCCTCTCAGTCTCCCAAGATTTGTAGCCACTCAGGAGACGTCAGACGTCTGCTCTCCCACGTAAATTTCAGTATCCTCTGCGGATCGAGAATGGTTGCGACCGCCATATTTTGCAACCCTTCAAGGTCATTTTAGACCTATTTCTTAAAACACGCCACTTGTAGCGCATTTTGAGCGGTCGATTGTTGGCCAAATCCGGGAAAAATCGCGTGTTCAAGGCCCGATTTTCGCAACTCGGTTTCTGTCCAAAAACCCCGCCGAGTTGCGAAACATCCCGGCGGGGGCAATTCAGATTACACGTCATTGCAAAAACGGCGATGTTTACAGGCCATACACCGTTTTCTCGAACGAGTCGGTGCGGGCATCGTCTCGGTTTCAACGATCTGCCGCATGTCATTTACTGCATTGGCGACCGCGCGGCGCAGCTTAGTCGTGATCACGATTTCTTCCGTCTGGCGGGTCGGGATGAGATACATAAATCCACGCGCCACCTCGACCTGCCACGTTTCAGCCAACATGAGAGCGTAAGCCGCCAGTTGCAGCTTGAAGTGATAAGCCGCTTTGCGTGCCAGCTTGTAATCCACGACGATAACCTCGCCCCCTGGTTCATCTATAACGACAACTTCATCGATTTCGCCGCTCAAGCCCAGGGCGTGTGAACGCACGGCCACGTCAAAATGCCGGGTACCAGCGGGCAGCCCGTAGGCTTTCAGCGTGCGCCGGGCGGCCCGTTCGCGCTCGTGCTCGTGGGCATTGACTCCGGCCTGCATCTTATAGGTCGATGGATGCAAATCCGGCAGGCAGGCTTCATAGAACAGCACGCGCGCGCAGTAGATGTATTCCTTCAGATCGGTGACCCGAAACAGCGTTTGATCGTCATCCAACATCGCTCACCACCAGTCGTTTGGCCCAGTCGGACGCGCAAATCGGAATCAGTTGAATAGTGCCGGATTCATCGCCCAATAACTCGTCGATTTTGAGCATCAATTCTTCCTGGTGCCCCCGGCCCAATTCCCCGGCAAACGCGCTGAACTGAATACGATCCAGCCCATAATCCAGGCAAGCATCGGCCACCTTACCCCGCACACGGTCATTCGAGATGTCGTAGATCAGAATGAGCTGCGTCATAACGATCACCACTGGGCGCGGAACGGCTCATAGGCGTCGCGATCGCCACGCAAAAACGTCGCGAGGTGGCGTGCCTGACTCTGGATCACGGCGCGCAGCACATGCCGCTTGCCCTCGTAGGGCACCTGCGTTTCCAGGCGGTCGAGGATCTTTTCGGCATAGTCACGCCGGGTATCCTGTTCCAGGCGTCCGCGTTTATCCTGCCGGATGGTATAGCGTCGGTTCGCCAGCCCGAACACTACGCGATCTACGGCAATCTGGCGGAACTCCTCGATCAGGTCGAGAACCAGCGACGGTTTGCCAGGGCGATCCGCATGGATAAACCCGGCATACGGATCGAGTCCCGCCAGCACAATTGCGCGTTCGATCTGCCCGTAGAGAATACCGTAGCCGTAGTTGAGCAAGCTATTGATCGGATCGGTTGCGCCGCGCCCTTCGCGCGTATGCCACTCATACTCGGCGGGAATGATGGCGCGGATTGCCGCCCAGTACCGGATCGCAGCCTGGGCTTCGGCGTTCATAAGTGTCTGCCGGATGTCATCCACCCGTTCAGCATCAGCCAGCTCGTTTAAAATGGCGAGCGAATCGCGCACCTCCAGCGCGCAGAGTTGGAGTTCTTCATGCGCAGCAGGATCGGACTCTTTGCGCGATTTTGCCATATACTTGAGCGTCGCCGCCTGGTTTTCGATTTTGCCCGCCGCCACCGTTAACGCCACATGAACGCTGCGCCGGTCATAGTACGCCAGGAGTTGCTCGCGTCGGGTCAGGGTGGTGCCGGTCAGCCCGGCAGAATAGACGCTGGCAAACGGTTTGCCTAGGCTGTCGATGAAAAAGACCGGAATACCGCGCTCGCAGCAGGCTTCGAACGCATCGGCGGAAACACTTACACCCCGGCTGGTGACCAGCACTGATTCCAGGTGCAGCAGCGGAGCCTGGGCCAGTTTTTCTTTCTGACGAGTCACGCACAACCGCTCGCTGTACTTGCCAACGTGTGTACCAAACTCGTCCGCGATGAGATGTTTTACAACAGCCATAATAGTTCTACCTACCTCACAATCTTGTACCAGCCGCAGCCCTTCACGACGTTTTTACCGACCTGCACCAGCGATCCCCACGCCAGCCACTCCCGAAACGGCGCCAGATCGCCGGTGTAGGTCGCTTCGCCGACAAAACCGCTCAGTGGCAGCGTGCGATTTTGCCGCCGCGATCCACTGCGCAGTTCTACCCATTGGGTTTGATCGGTGTGCAGTTCGACGGATGCGGCCTGATGCGTCAGGGTTTGATACCGCTCAACCCAGCGTTCGCCATTGGCGTATTCCGCTTCCAGGGCTTCCAGGCGTTCCAGCAACCGCGCCAGCAGCGGCGCAAACTCCGGCGTATGCACCAGTTTACCGCGCTCGATCAACCGGGTCGGCGTCACAAACCGCAGCGTCAGATGATCTGCGGGCAGGTTTTCCGCATAGTCACGGATGGCAGCAGGTTGTACACCGGATTCCGGCAGGCGGCTGGTCGTCGTTCCCGTATCCAGCAGCGTAATCACAGTGCCGGTTAGCGACTGCACCTGTTCGATCCGGTGCAGCAAAAACTGCCCACGTCCGAAGCCGACTCCGGTTTGTCCCAGGCGCTGTACAGCCAGCGTCAGCAGTTGGTAGTTAGCGTCAGTTTCGCCGTATAGATTCAGCCCGAACGTGAACTGCTCGCCAGTAGCATAACGTGGCGGCTGCTGCGGATCAGCCGCCAGCGGCGGCAGCACCCCGAAGGGGCGCGGGACCGTCCGGCCCCGCGCCGCCCCCGGATTCTCACGATTCATCATGCGGCACACCGGGCAGATCGCCAGGTGGCGCGGATCGTGCTGCTCCTCGTGGCGCGTATGCGCCATTGCGCTCAATTCGTGGTACAGTCCACCGCGCAACTGCGCGCCCGCGTGAGAGCCAAACTGCACCGGCGTCAGCGCTTCAACCGTATACCGCAGACAGGTTACACTAAAAGCGTCCATCACATCCGCTCCAACCGCTGGTAGGCAGTAAAGCCGCGCCCGGCACCGGTTTGTGCATAGGGCAGAACCACGATATTAAGCAACCGCCCGTCCGGTTGGTTGATCTTCAGACGAGGGTGTGTCTGATCATAGATATCAGCATGGGCGAAGGTCATCTCTGACCCGCAGTCGTCGAGAAGCTGCATCAGGCCGCGCGGATCGAATCCATCCGACGGTTCGTTCAATAGGGTAAAAACGGTATCGTCCAACCCGTCGCCGGTATACGCATCCGTAAACTGGAAAAAACTGCCCCGTTTGCCAAAATAGTTGATCTGGCTAAACAGGCCGATCCACGGCAGCGCGCTCGTGTCGGGATGCACATCCCGGATCGCGATCTGCATGGGCGCTGACGTGTCGAACTGCACGTATTCGCGATAGACGATGTTGGCCCCCCAGGGACCGGACAGGCCAGTCCCCAGGCGATCCCGCAGTCCCTGCGGACGTAGAATACGCTGGAACGTTTTCACCACCAGGAGTTGATCCGGCAGCGCCACGGCCACCGCCAGATCGCGGATTTGCGGCCACCATTCCGCCCCCTGATCACGTCCCCACAACCGGATCGCACCATCCAGCAGCGCCATTTTGATTGCGAATGGCGTGGGTGTGATCAGGGTCTTGCCGCCGCTGACGGTGGCATTGGCTGGGCGCAAGCTGAACAGCGCGACCGGGCGAAATTCGGCAATCGTCCACACCTTAGCGGACCTCCGGCACATTGAGTTCATACGGCGTGGTGGTTTCGATCATATCGCGCAGGATATCGCTCAGCGCGGCAATGCTGCCGAACTCGTAGACGCCAATCGCCCCATCGCCATGCAGCCGGTTGAGCGTATC
>JAADYV010000573.1 GCA_010092855.1 Chloroflexota bacterium
CCACCCGACGTAGTCCAGGTGCTGGGCAACCGGCTAACAGTGCAGGAATGCGTGCCGGCAGCGGTGTATTGCGTGCTGCGCTATCCCAACAACTTCGAAAAGGCGGTAGGATTTGCGGCACGGTTAGGCGGCGACGCGGACACCATTGCGGCTATCACGGGTGCAATCGCGGGGGCGCTGCACGGTGTGAGCGCGATCCCGGCGCGCTGGCTGGATACATTAGAAAACGGAGAGCGAGGCCGGGATGCCGCGCAGGACCTGGCCGGGCGGTTGTATGCGACCTGGAACACGCGCCAGCAGGGCACCTGAGCCTGCTTCTGTCGCTGTGTGTCAGTCGGCGCTGGCGGGCTGCCGGGCTAGTTCGCGTTGCTCGTAGGGCAGCAGGCGCGATGACAGCAGCGTCCCCGCCGCACCAAATACCGCCACCAGAACAATCACGGCCAGAAACAGGTTGCTGAAGTCGGTGCCGTCGATCAAAAAAACGAGGCCTTGAGCGTTGGCACCCACCGCGATGTCAAACCCGGTGTAAAGGATAGCCGCACCCATCCCGCGCACCATCGGGGCAACGGCATCCTGGGCCATCGAGTCTGCAACTGCGCGCGCAATACCCCACCCGGCAGCCATCACGGCTACCGCCAGATAGGTGGCCAGGGTAGTGGCCGCCTGGCTGAGCATAAATACTCCGATCACGGTAATGACCAGGCCGGGGGCCACCACCGGTTGGCGTCCGAGCCGGTCCGAAACACGCCCTGCAACCGGCTCGATCAGCGTGTCCACTGTCGCCCAGATCGAGATCCCCAGGCTCATCGCCACCGCCGACAGAAATCCCGGTGAGTCTGCGAACAGGTCCTTGTCTTCCGCAATCTGGGGATAGAGAGAAAACATCAGCGCCAGGACCGAGCCCAACCCCAGCATCAATATGATAGCAGCCCAACTCCCCCGCTCGTGCAGTGTGTCACTGATGTCGAGCCGGGTGCTGCGCCCCGCGTCGCGCACGGGGCGAGTCTTTGGCAGCGCGAGGGTGATGATCAACGCACCGAAGGTCAACACGCCATTAAGCGCAAACACCGCCTGGAAACTGATCGCGTTTTTGATGCCTTCGCCCAACAGGGGGCTGATGATCAAAGCCAGGGAAAATGCCGAGTTGCTGAGGCCCATTGCTTCACCGCGTCGCGTGGGAGGGGCCAGGTCTGCGATGAGGGCTTTGTTGGCCGTCGTGTAGAGACCCAGACTGATGCCTGACATAGTGCGTGCGATCAGGAAGATGGCGACGTTCCAACTCACCAGATAAAGCGCGGTGCCAACCAATCCCAGCAACGCACCGATCAGCATAATGCGTCGCCGGCCAAGATTATCGGACAAGGCACCGCCGGGAATACGTGTGGAGACAGCGGTAAAAGCCACTGCCAGCGTTGCCGTGCCAATCCATTGGCGGGGCGCGTCCAGGTGGTCGGTGATGTAGAGCGGTACAATCGGCAGCAGGATGGTTAACCCCATCGCAAACAGGGATACGCCGACCAATGCCACCCAGAACTCAACCGGCAAAGTCGGTTTCTGGTCAGGAGAATGCACGTTGTTTGTCACAATGGAAACCTCTGGGAACAGGGCAGGGCGCTAAAATCGAGCGCCGACAACATGGATTAAGCCATGTTGACATTTGTACTCGAGATTGTGCTATTCTCAGGCGAAAATGTCAACACTTCCTAGCCCGTGTTTTCGCGTTTGTAGAGTTCGTATTCGTAAGCAGCCTGGGTGAGAATCATAGTTTGAAATTCGCCGTTGGCCCAGATGTGTTCGACGTCGAAGCCGATGCTTTCGAACAGGCCAATGGCGCGCAGGTTGTCGCGGGGCATGTTGACGCGCATGGCGTCGCAACTTCCGCTGGCGAAGACGGTGGCGGCATACGTTTCGATGGCGTCGCGTGCGTATCCCTGACCCCATAAATGTGTTTCGCCGATCAGGATCGCAACTTCGATGGCACCAGGCCGGTCATCGCACGTGATGTAAAACTCGCCAATGGGTGTTTCATTCGGATCGTGCAGGCAAATGACGTAGTGGTACGCCCCGTTGCGGTTGTCTACGTTGCGCTGGAACCAGGCCTCCATGTCGTCGTCGTCATACTGCATCCCGTCTGGATCGCCGCCCGGTTTCATGACGTTGGGGTCGTTCCACCACTTCTGCAAGAAAGGCGCATCCGAGCGCGTCGAGAGTCGGATCACTACCCGTTTGTTGGCAACGCGCTCTGGCAATGGGGGCAGGGGGTTAGTCATCGTCATCAAGCCTCAAGACGGCCATAAACGCGGCCTGGGGCACTTCCACGTTGCCGATCATCTTCAGGCGTTTCTTCCCTTTCTTCTGCTTTTCCAGCAGCTTTTTCTTGCGGGTGACATCGCCGCCATAACATTTGGCCAGTACGTCCTTTCGCAACGCCTTAACGTTGGCGCGGCTGATGACGTGCTTGCCGACCGCCGCCTGAATGGGGACTTCGTACTGCTGGCGCGGGATCAGCCGCTTCAGTTTGGAAACAAGTTTTTGGCCCTTGTGGTAGGCGTCGTCTTCGTGCACGATCATGGCCAACGCGTCGACCGGGTGTTTGTTGACCAGCACGTCCAGCTTGACCAGTTTGTCGGGCTGGTAGGCGTCGAAGTGATAGTCCAGGCTGGCGTAACCGCGTGTGGACGATTTGAGCCGGTCGTAGAAATCGACCACCAGCTCCGCCAGCGGGATGCGGTACTTTAGCTGGACGCGCGTGCTGTCCAGGTAATCCATGCTGATGTATTCGCCGCGTTTTTTGGTGACGAGGTCCATGATTGCGCCAATGAATTCTTCGGGAGTGAAGATTTCGATCTGCATCCAGGGTTCACGGACTTCTTCGATGGCGGCGGGGTCAGGCAGTTCGGCTGGGCTGTGGATGGTGAGGATTTCACCGTCGCGCATGACGACCTGGTATTCTACACTGGGGGCAGTGGCCAGGATATCCAGGTCGTATTCACGCTCCAGCCGCTCCTGCACGATCTCCATGTGGAACAAGCCCAGGAATCCGACGCGGAAACCGAAGTTCAGCGCCTGGGAGGTTTCGGGTTCAAAGACCAGGGCAGCATCGTTGAGTTGCAGTTTTTCCAGCGCGTCGCGCAGGTCGTTGTAGTCATCGTTCTCGGTGGGATAAAAACCGGCGAAGACCATCGGCTTGGCCTGCCGGTAACCGGGCAGTGGTTTCGCGGCAGGGTTGGCGGTGGTGGTGATGGTATCGCCCACGCGACATTCGCGCACAGTCTTGAGGCCGGTCGCGATATAGCCCACCTCACCGCTGGCCAGGGAATCCACCGGTTGCATGTGTGGGTTGAAGACGCCGATTTCGACCGGGACGGTGTCCACGCCGGACGCCATCAGGTGTAATTCTTCCGTGCGGTGGATGACGCCATCGGCGACGCGCACATAGGCGATCACGCCTTTGTACGAATCGTAGTGGCTGTCGAAGATCAAGGCGCGGGCGGGGGCGTTGGTTTCACCTTTCGGCGGCGGCACCTGAGCCACGATCGCTTCCAGAAGCTGGTCGACGTTGCGTCCGGTCTTGGCGCTGACCTGGATGACATCAGCGGCGTCAAGTCCGATCAAGTCTTCGATCTCCTGCGCAATTTCGTCGGGACGGGCGGCGGGTAGGTCGGTTTTGTTGACCACCGCCAGAATCTCCAGGTCCTGTTCGAGCGCCATGTACAGGTTGGCCAGGGTCTGTGCTTCGATGCCCTGGGTGCTGTCGACGACCAGGAGCGCGCCTTCGCACGCCTGCAAAGCGCGGCTGACTTCGTAAGAAAAATCGACATGGCCGGGGGTATCGATCAGGTTCATAGTGTAAGTGATGCCGTCGGTGGCTGTGTGCTGCATCCGGACGGCGGATGCCTTGATCGTGACCCCACGTTCGCGTTCCAGGGCCATATCGTCGAGCACCTGTTCCTGCATTTCGCGCTCGCTGATGGTGCCCGTCATTTGCAGCAGCCGGTCGGCCAGTGTGCTTTTGCCATGATCGATATGGGCGATGATCGAAAAGTTGCGGATGTTTGATTTATCCATAGAGTGTTGGTTGGTCTGTTTCCATTTGGATGCTTGTTTAAACGTAGTATAACTTAATCGGAGCAGATTGGACATAACGCAGGGCAGCGCGTATACTCTGGGATTGCTGAATCAGGCTAGCAATGCGTAAGCAAGATTATAGAGGTGAAAAGGCGTGGCATCATTACAAAGCGGCATGAAACGCACCCGGCGCTCGTTCTTTGGTCGGATTGCGCAAGCGTTCAGTGCATCTGAAATTGACGATGAGACCTGGGAGGACGTGGAGGCGCTGCTGGTGCAGGCCGACGTGGGCGTGCCGACCACGCTGGCGCTGATCGACACAATGCAAAGCCGCGTTGGACGGGAGCGCATCAAACGATCTGAGGACCTGATGGCGGCGCTCAAGGCGGAACTGCTGGCGCTGCTAATTGAGCCAACGCCGCTCAACCTTAGCGGGCGCGACCTGTCGGTGATGTTGATCGCGGGCGTAAACGGGTCCGGCAAAACCACATCGATTGGCAAACTGGCCTATCGTATGCGGCTGAACAACCGCAAAGTGATCCTGGCCGCGGGTGACACCTTCCGAGCGGCGGCGATTGACCAGCTCAAACTGTGGGGCGAACGGGCGGAAGTGCCCGTTATCGCAGGAACGCCCAACAGCGATCCGGCGGCAGTGGTGTACGATGCCATCAGCGCCGCGCGGGCGCGCCAGGCTGAGGTATTGATCGTTGATACTGCCGGACGATTGCATAGCAACTTTAACCTGATGGCCGAGTTGATCAAGATGCGCGATGTGCTGCGCAAAGTGATCCCGGATGCGCCTCATGAAACGCTGTTGGTACTCGACGGCACCACCGGGCAGAACGCACTGACCCAGGCCAAAAAGTTCCAGGAAGCGATTGACATCACGGGCGTGATCGTCACCAAGCTGGATAGTTCGGCTAAAGGCGGGATGTTGTTTGCGATTCAGCAGGAGTTAGGACTGCCGGTGCACTACGTGGGGATCGGTGAATCCATGCGCGACCTGGTGTTCTTTAACCCAGCCGCATTTGTGGACAGCTTGTTTGAAGAATCTGAGGACGAGTAGGCGGGTAGGGTGAGAAGGGGCGAGCGGAGGTGTGCTTTTTGCGCGCGGGGACTCTGAGCCTTGCGCGGCGGAGCATGCTCCGCCCAGGGCGACGTCGTCGCCCTGCCTCGCTGCAAGCGAGGGCGCAAGGCGCGTTTCGAACGCCGCGAAAAAACGCGCGTATCATCGCAGTCCTGCCCACCTGTCATGGAATGGAACGAAGGAGAAAAAATTGTGGAAGACCTGACCAGCCGTTTGAATGAGATGCGCCAGACGCTAGAACAGCTTATGGTGCGTCTTTGACATTCCTCGGCAAGAGGTAGAGTTAGCGGAACTCGAAAAGCAATCCACCCAGGCCGACTTCTGGGATGACTCACAAGTCGCCCAGCGCATCATGCGCCGGATATCGCGTTTGCGTGAGAGCGTGACAACCTGGCAGCAGACCCAGCAACGCATTCAGGATGCGATCGAACTGGCCGAAATGGGCGATCCCGACCTGGCCAGCGAATTAGCCACCGAATCCGATGAGCTTCACGCGATCGTTGATCGGCTGGCGTTTCGAGCCAAGCTCAGCGGCAAGTACGATACCGAGGACGCATACCTGGCCATTCATGCAGGTGCAGGCGGCACTGATGCTCAGGACTGGGCCGCGATGCTGCTGCGCATGTACCTGCGCTGGGCGGAACGGCGTGGTTTTAAGGTCGAGGTGGTGGACGAGATGCCGGGTGACGAAGCGGGTATTAAAAGCGCGACCCTGGCGATCCAGGGCGACTACGTGTATGGCTACCTGCGCTCCGAACGTGGTGTGCACCGGCTGGTGCGCCTCAGTCCCTTTGATGCCAACAGCCGCCGCCATACCTCGTTTTCCCTGGTCGAAATCTGGCCGGACGTTCAGGAAGATGTCGATATTGTGGTTGAGGACAAGGACTTGCAGATTGACACCTTCCGCAGCAGTGGCGCGGGGGGGCAGAATGTGCAAAAGAACGAAACTGCCATTCGCATCACACACCTGCCGACAGGCCTGGTGGTGAGTTGCCAGAACGAGCGCTCCCAGGCACAGAACAAGGAACGCGCGATGCAGGTGCTCAAGATGCGCCTGTTGGACCTGGAACGCCAAAAACAGGAAGAGGAGTTCGCCGAACTGAAAGGTGAGCACGTCAGCGCCGGGTGGGGCAATGCCATTCGCTCCTACGTGCTGCACCCTTACCAGATGGTCAAGGATGCACGCACCAGCCATGAGCAAGGCAATGCCCAGGGTGTGCTTGACGGTGACCTGGACGGATTCATGGAGGCATACCTGGCCGCCCAGGTGGGCGCGCCTTCGTAAATATCCCGAACTCAATGCGCGCTTTCCGGTCAGTGGATCATTTTCCGCAGCATGGCCGGGAAGTTGCGTTTTCCCCTGGAGCAGAATACTCTTGCTAGTATTGACACCTCAATTGTTACAAACAGGAGACGTATACCATGTCATCTGACCAGCCAACCTGGGACGAAAAGATTCACGCGCTGCGCACAGAATATTCCGATTTGCAGGATGCCATCTCGATGGCCGACGTCACGCAGGAGTTGGGCGACATCGCTACCGAGATCACCGGGCTGCCCGGCGAGATCGACAATCTGCGCCAGCGGGGGTATGTCTTTGCTGGGTATCTGGAGAACAAGGCGCAAGTGCTGTTCGAGCAATGGGACGAAATCCGCAGCGAAGTCCGCCACACCGTGAATCGTGAGGTCGAGCGGATGCAAGAGCAGTTCGAGGAAGTGCGCGACCTGTGGCGGCAGTTGGA
>JAADYV010000574.1 GCA_010092855.1 Chloroflexota bacterium
ATCCCAATATGTGGAGATGCCCTGTATGTATCGAGTGAGTAGGTGATTTCGCTTGTTTCTCTCGTGATGGGATTGAACGTTATCGTAGCAAGCAGTTCGGGCGAATTTGGAACACGTTGTATCGTTGCTATTTTGTATTCAGTTCTTGATGCTCCCCAGAAGTATCCATCACCAATTCGGAAAGCTGGCCGTTCGTCCAAGAAGGGAATAACGACAACACTACGATTGGCGGCATTGCGTCTAATTCCATCAAAACTTATTTCGACTGCCACCGCCCGTTGGCCCGCTATCCATTGGATGTCATCGATATATGTCTCGCGCACCCAAGCTGATTCAGAAAAGAAGTCAGTGGAGCTGTAATCAATGCTCCAGATTTTCGTTTGGGCACCCGTGCGACCAGACAGCAAAATCACTTCTGTAGCGCCAAAGCAATGGCACCCTGTTCCAGGAGGTCGTGCACAATTCTCATATCGAAGGGCGAGTGCGACCAGTTCGTTATCTGGTGACGGGCTGGCCACCCTGAGGATGACATCTGGCATCCCAGAGAGAAAGCGATCTTCGTCCATTGGGGGGAATCTTCCTCCCAGGGTGTACCAATCGCCGAATTCATCGAAATATTCTCGAGCCGCTTCGATTTCACCGGGGGATACGATTTCGTTCAGGGGCACTGTTCCGACCCTCGGAATGGTCGCGATTGGTACCGTCTGGCCGGTGTCGAGATCAGTCCTCAGGACCGTATAGCCTTCGCCGTCCATTTCGACCGAATACATCCAGGGCGGAACATCACCTCCCGCTTCAACAGACGGCGGTGGTGGCCAAATCATCATCGAGAGAACCAGTATCACAATACACCCACAAACGATTACACTGCGTCGGGCCATACCTTCACACTCCAATGGATTTGATCCAGGCCGGGATCGATGATGGTTTCGAAGCGCTGGATATTACGAGACATTTACCGCTGGAGTATAAAACCGGCTCCGCGAACACACAAAAAGTCCCCGCGCGGGTGGCGGGGACAGCGGTTGGTTCTGGCTTGTGTGGAACCGGAGGGTGTATTATGCCTGGGCCTCGGATTGGGATGGGAATGAGTGCGGTGCATCGGCGTCGATTTCCGGGATCAGGTCCAGGTTGCGGCCCACGACGGCCAGCCCTTCCAGCGCGCGGTCCAGGTGGTGGGTGGTGTGGGTGGCGGTGTAGCTGGTGCGCAGCAGGCTGCCATTGGCCGGAACGGCGGGCGGCAGCACCGGGTTTGTATACACACCTTCTTCGATCAGCGCGTGCCAGGCCAGGATCGCGCGGTATTCGTCGTGGATCATGATCGGGATGATGGGCGTCACGCTGGGTCCAGTATCGAAGCCCAGCCGATGCAGCCCGGCGCGCATATACTCGGCGTTGTCCCACAGCCGTTCGACGTGTTCCGGCTCGGTCTCGATGATCTCCAGCGCGGCGAGCGCAGCGGCAGCATTGCCCGCCGTCAGGCTGGCGCTGAACACAAATGAGCGCGCGAAATGCTGGACATAGTGCATTACCTCCGCGTCGCCAGCGATGAACCCCCCGATGCTGGCCAGCGACTTGCTGAAGGTGCCCATGATCAGGTCGACCTCGTCCGTCAGGCCGAAGTGTGCTGCCGTGCCCCGGCCATTGCCCAGCACGCCGAGGCTGTGCGCGTCATCGACCATGATGCGCGCGCCATACTTGCGGCAGATTTCGACCAGTTCGGGCAGCGGCGCAATATCACCGCCCATGCTGTACACGCCGTCCACAATGACCATCTTGCCGGCATCTTGCGGCAGCCGGGAGAGTACGTTCTCCAGGTGGTCAGGATCGTTGTGGTTAAAGCGGCGCACTTCGCCCCGGCTCATCATGCAGCCATCGACCAGGCTGGCGTGGTCGTCCTTGTCCAGAATGGCAAAATCGCCCTTTTGCACCAGGGCAGAAATGGTGCCAACATTGGTCTGGTAGCCGGTGGAGAACACCAGCGCGGCTTCCTTGCCCACAAACTCGGCCAGACGCCGGTCCAGCGTCAGGTGAAATTCCAGGGTCCCGTTCAAAAAGCGGCTGCCGGTGCAGCTCGTGCCAAAGCGTTCCGTCGCTTCTATCGCCGCCTGCCGGACTTTGGGATGCGTGGTCAGGCCCAGGTAATTGTTGGAGCCGATCATGACCACTTCTTTGCCCTTGAAGATCGCGGTGCAGCCTTCAGAGTCCGACAGCGGTTGGAAGAAGGGATACACGCCCAGTTCCATCGCATCTTTGGCGCGGGTAAACTTGCGCGTCTTTTCGAAGATATCCATCGTCGCTTCCTCTATTGTGCCGTCGTGAATAAATAACACGCCCGTTGGTCGTCAGTTACGTCTATTATGGAATACGCCACACGCGGCGTTCCGTTGCACACCTTGGCCGGGATGCAGCTTGTGTGGGTGGTAGACAGCCACCAGTATGAGGCGCGATTGTAACGAAAAGGCGATTAGTTGGCGACAACTGGCGTGTGGCGACAATAGGAAACACTCGAGATGTGCTGGCACCTGACTGAAGGCCACCCGGCAGAAACACCCGCCGGTTCACCACTCCAGGTCACCGGCGGCGAGGCTGTCTTCGTCGTCGGGCGGCGGCTCGTCCCACTCGTCGGAGCTGTCTCTTATACACATCTCCGAGCCC
>JAADYV010000575.1 GCA_010092855.1 Chloroflexota bacterium
GCGCTGACGCCAGGCTGTTGGCTCGCTGTCAGCACCGGGGAATCAAAAAGGCCCGCGCAGGGCCAGTTTGTCGTCATCGTTGAGCGGTGGGTTCGAATCAGACCCGTCGCCAGTAAAACAGGCTGGTCGCCGCCATCACTAACAGCGCGCCAACTACCGACACGATGATGTCGATCCACCGGATCAGGATACCATCCACCAGTTCTGGGCTGGGCTGCACTTCCAACAGGTCGAAGAAGACAAAGCCGCCCACCACTGCACCCAGCAAACCCACAAACAGCAGCCCGAACAGGCTGATGCGACCCCGCACAAACATACTTGCGATCAAGCCGGCCAGCAGCCCGATGATGATCCAGGCAAGAAGCTGTTCCACCGTGATGGTGATAGTGATCTGATCGTTCATTATGCTGTCAGCCAAAACCATAACACAACTCCCGTCGATTTGTCGTTTCGTGCATAACATGCCGATCATACGGGAGATGAGGGCCAACGCCATCGACCAGAGGGCTTATTTGAGGTTAGGATGGAGGACCCAATTTCTGACCTGGGCGGGGGACTCACGCCTCGTCAATGCGGTGGGTGAGGGCATCGCGCGCGGCCCACAGGCGCGGAAAACACCGCGCGCGCAGCGTGGCCGTCAGGTAGTCGTGGGTGGTGCCGCCGGTGCCGGTGGTCCCGGTGCCGATGGTGCGCTCGACCAACTGGATATGGGCAAACCGCCAGTCCAGCAGGGCATGGTCCAACCGCGAGAGCGCCTCGCACACGGCGGGCAGGTCGGCGTGATCTGCCGGGGCCGCGTAAACGTCCGCCGGGTCGCTAATGTTGTGCCGTGCCAGCAGCGCGTCCAGCGCATCCGCCAGCGAGGGCTGCGCCAGCCGCGCCTCGACCTGGGTGCGATGGGCGTCTTTGGCCAGCACACGCTGCACCCAGGCGACGTGCTCCGGGTCCCGATAGCCCGCCGCGAATTCGATCTCGCGGAACTGCACCGATTGCAGACCCGATCCCGGAGCGAGAAAGCGCCGGAAGCGGTGGAAGGCTTCGGCGGGCAGTGTGTGTAGGTGGCGGGCGGCGGCGGTGCTGTTGGTGATGATGCCGCTCACCTGGTCCAGCAGGCGCACGGCTTCGGCCAGCAGGTCAGCATCCAGGGCGGCGCGGGCACGCTCGATGTGGTGCAGCGCCAGCTTGAACCACAGCTCGTGCACCTGGTGGACGATGATGAAGTGCAGCTCGTCGGCATGATCGGTCAGCGGCTGTTGCGCGTTGAGCAGGTCATCCAGCTTGAGATACGCGGTGTAAGTGGTGTGTTTGGTGGTCATCGGGCGCACTCCGGTTGATGAGAATAACGGTTTGCACCCAGTATACCATCCATTCAGGGGGCCGGTATCGACATATTGACCGGTTATCAGTTAAGGTCACCACTGCTGCTCTCTGGACGACGTTCAAGGGTAGGCCAGCGCCATGCGTGCCAGACGATCAATGCAGAAAGGACACCCTCGATGATGTAGAAAACGAAGAGATAGGCCCATAGGTTTGGTGACGATAGCACATTCGTGATGTTGACCAGAATGTATACGATCCCAAGTACGATGTTCACCCAGCGATTTACCGCTGGCTTCAATATCAGGGCGAGGAAGACCATTAGGCTGGGAATCGTGATCAGGATGGCGGAGCCAAACAAGAGTTCCGGCGTGAATTCAACACCATCAATAGAGCCGGTCATGAGTTCCTCGATGCGCCCCGGCTCATAGAGCGACAGCAGGACATCATAGACGTACAGGAACATGAAGGCGGCCCATAATGCGGAGAGCTTTGTCTTGATGTTGATCTTTACATCTTCAAATACAGTCTTGGACTCCTCGTTGGAGGTCATGTGTGCTCCTTAATCAACTTGAATTTGTACCGGTACATTAACCTGGCTTTATTCGACGCTGTCATCAGACATTCGGCGGACCTTCGGCATCGTATGCAACACACTTGACCGCGATCAATGCCACGCCTAATCGCGGTCCTTGTTGCCCACTCCAGGCAGCACAGCCTGATCGACCATGTTAAGGTGGCGTCACCGCTGCCAATTGGGACCTGTTCATCAATGGCCTGTTACCGGGGGGTTATTTGACCACCGCCGCCGCGATGCCGTCCCCGACCGGGATGATGGTGCTGAACAGGCGTGCGTGCTGCGCCATCGCTTCGAGGAAGGCGCGCGTGCCCGTAACCCGCTCGTCGCCGCCGTCGTCCACGATAGCGCCGCCCCGGAAAGCATTGTGCGCTGTGATCAGGCCGCCGCTGGGTACGTGCGCCACCGCCCAGTCCAGGTAGGCCGGGTACCCTTCCTTCTCTGCGTCGATGAACACCATGTCGAACGGTGCTTCGCTGGCCAGCTTTTGCAGGCTCTCGTGCGCATTGCCGACCATGATCTCGATCCGGTCCGAAACGCCTGCCAGTTTAAAGTGTTCGCGCGCGACTTCGGCGTGTTTGGGGTCAAGCTCCAGCGTGATCAACGTGCCACCTTCGGGCAGGCCCCGCGCCAACCAGATGCCGCTGTACCCGGCCAGCGTACCGATCTCCAGCACCCGGCGCGCGCTGCTCAGCGCCACCAAGAATTGCAGCATCTTGCCTTCTTCTGGGCGGATTTCGATCTGCGGCAGACCTTTTTCGGGGGTGCTCGCGCGCACGCTGCGCAGCAGGTCGTCTTCCGGCGCGAAATGCTGGCGGATGTAGCGCGTCAGGCCGCGCTGGACTTCTGGCTCAAAAACCAAAATGCGATCATCAGACATCGTGTTTATATGCCTCCTGTGGCAGTCTATGCGAAAATCGAAGGTGTGCGGGTTGGCCGGACAAGGTATTGCAGTCAGTCGATCCAGTCGCGGTTATGGGTATCCCAGGTGCGGTGCTGGTAGCTGTTTTTGCAGTCCATGCAGACCATGGCGCTCTCGATGCCACCGGCGTCTTTCCAGCGCCAGCGCACGCGCCCCATGTGGAACCGGCAGGCGGGGCGGTGACAGATCGGGCAGTAGTCCCCCTGGTCGAGTGTGGCATCACCATACTGGCGTTTTTCGGCGTCGTTTTTCTGGCACATATGACAATACGGAACCGGCATACACACAAAATCCTTAGCAGCAGAACCTGATTTCCGGCGTGGCAACGTGCGCCCTGGCGCGTCACCAATGGGGTATTATACCCCGTTAGGCGCATTGCCGAAACGCGCCGAGTGCGGTATGGTGCATGAACGCATTCCCAAATGGTTTGGAACACAGCGCACGGATGCGCGTCGCTCAGAGTGTGCGCTGAAATGATTTACCCCTCCCCTCCGACCTCCGGTCGTGCGACCTTTGGTCGGTGTCCCCTCCCCGTAAACGGAGAGGGGATCATGCGCCTGGATACACTAGGCTAACTCCCCCTCTCCGCGCGCAGGGAGGGGGACGGGGGGAGGGGTAGACCGAGCAGCATTCCCCATATCTGGCAGGGTGTTCGAGGACCCACTGCGGTAGGGTGCTGCGCGGCAGGCTTGTTTTTCCCGACGACTGTCCTGCAGATGGCTGATACGCTGACTGCTGACCTGCTGAACGCTATCGTCTCAAGGAGCATCCATGGTCTATCCCATTCACCAACGCGAATTGACGGTCCATCTGAACAACGGCCACTGGTATCTGCGCCCGACCGAAGCGCCGCGCGTTCTCGGCCCGGTAGATTTCGGCTGGCACCGCTACCGGCTGTATCCCGACAGTTTCACCTTTGGCGAGGGCCTGCTGGCGGGCAGCCGCATCCCCGGTTCGCGGCGGCTGGTGTTCTGTGCCTGGAGCCCGCAGTGGGAAACGTTCTACGTCTCCAGCATGGGCGGCGCGGCTTACACCTTTCACGGCGTCGGCGTCAACTATGTGGCGCTGCGCGGGCAGGCACCAGAACCAAGTGTGCTGCTGCTGAACCACAAACTGGGCGAAATCCAGGTGCGGTTGGAACCGGTCAACGTCGAGCCGATCTGGAGTGGCTACGCCGACCCCGACGGCGAGCGCCAGTATGGTTTCTTTGCGCTGCAACAGGCGCTGTTTGATCGCTACGGGGGCGAATACACGCCGGGCAAGGTGCGCGTGTTCGCGGTGGGACCGGCGGCACTGTATACGGACGAGGGCGTGATTGGCTCCAGCCCGGTGCGCAAGGGGCGCTTTGATCCCACCGAGGAATGGGCCGGGCGCGGCGGGTTGGGCAGCCGTTTGCTGCAAGCGCACAACATCGTGGGCTGTGTGTTTGGCGGCGACTGGGAAGACCCGGACCTGCGCGACTCGAAGGAGATCGACACGTACTTCCTGGAGCACTTCGGCAAAAAGACGATCCAGGCGGACCTGGCGGTGACGACCAAGTATCGTTATGCGCCCGAATTCGAGACGGGCGGCACCTTCGGCGTCAACATGCGCAAGCTGGACGAGCGCATCATGAGCTTCAATTACCAGAGCATCTACGCGCCAGAAGACGCCCGGCTGCGCCAGCACGACGACTTCATCCTCCAGCATTACCTGCGCCAGTTCAACGAAGAGACGATCCAGCCCAAGAACCAGCAGCACTGCGGCGATCCGTGCGCGGTGGCGTGCAAAAAGTTCTTCGGCAAGTTCAAGAAGGACTACGAGCCGTATCACGCGCTGGGGCCGCAGATCGGCGTGTTCGACCAGCGCGCTGCCGAGATCATCAACCATCACGGCGACGCGATGGGCTTCGACGCCATTCAGTTGGGCGGCACGCTGTCGTGGGTCATGGAGATTATCGACGAGGGCTTGATTGCGCCGGAGGACTTCGGCTTCCCACCGGCTGACCAGATGCGCTTCGGATTTACCGACGACGTGGAGACGTTCGATATTGTCGCCGATTCACGCCGTAATGCCGATTACGCGGTGGCGCTGGTGGACGCGATCCTGTTTAAGCCGGAAGCCGCCCTGTTCCGGCAGGGCATCCGCGAGGCCGCCCGAGAACTGGATCGCCACTACGAGATCGACACCACCAGCCGCGCCGTGTTCCTGGCCAACGGTGACCAGGGCTACATGGTGCCCAACCAGTATTGGACGCCCGGCATGTTCAGCCCCATGCCGCTGATGGGCAAATATTACGTCTACTACGGGGTGGACTTTGTGCCGCCGCGCGAACTGGGCCACAAAAACGTCGAGCGCATGACCTACGAGCTGTTCAGCGACAACACCGGCATCTGCCGCTTTCATCGCAAGTGGTCAGAAGTGATCGTGGACGAAATCCTGGCCGCGCACTACGACCTGGAACTGGACTATAAGGCGCACCAGTTCGAGCTGGCGCGCGCCATCTTCGAGGCGGAACGGGAGAAAGCGCTGCCCTGGCCGGGTATGCGTATTGCCGACCTGATCCTGGGCTTCCTGGAACAGTGGGAAAGCGACGGGCTGGACGACCCGGAACTGGCGGCGTGGCTGGCCCGCTTCCGGGAAGACAAACAGCGGGCTGCGTTTGACTTCTGGGCGGACATACGGGCAGGCATTGAAGAAGCGTTCGCTGCCGGGCCGGACGCCATCCCCGACTACCTCTCGCCGGGGCAGGCGGGGACGCTCACTGGCACAGCAAAATAGCGGTATAGTGGTTGATGGGGGCGCAATGCGGTGACAAGGTGCGCCCCTGACGCTGCCGTGGTATGTTAGCTGTCCAGCAGCGGCGTGATCTCGTATTCCAGCCGGTTGCGGTCGACCATGCCGCTCCACGACGTGACCAGGTCGCCGTCAGGATCGATCACGAACGAGGCCGGCAGCGATGCCACACCGTAGTGGTCGTGAACGCTCATATCCAGGTCCAGCGCTACCGGGAAGGTGTAGTCATAAAATTCGACGAAGTTTTGGGGTTCCGGCCCGGTTTCGCCCACGTTCACCGTTAGCAGCGTAAAGCCTTCGTTGCGGTGCGCGAGGTAATAGGCGTTCAGATCAGGCATCTCCGCCTGGCAGGGGCCGCACCACGTGGCCCAGAAGTTGACCAGCACGTAGTCGCCCTCATAGTCGGAGAGCGACACCTCGCCGCCGCGTACCTCTTCCAGCGTAAAGTCGTACTCGCTGTTGTAGGCGTTCTCTTTCTCGCGGATGAAAGTGAACAGCAGCGTGCCCAGCACGATCACGATCAGCAGGCCGACCACGCCGATGGCGATGTTCACGATGAGAATGCGGTTGTCTTGTTGCGGTTGTGGACTATCCATTCCATTCTTCCCAACTGGTTCCGACGATGCATTCCCATGCTATCATAGAATCATCCCTACCCACCATCGAACTGATATTTGTACCTCAATTTGATGCTTTTTTAGCGAGCAACGTAAAGCAGCACGCAGCGGGATTACCCTTCCAGCAGCGGGGTGACCTCGCGTTCCAGCGTGGCCCGGTTGATCATGCCACTCCAGGACGTGACCAGGTTCCCATCCGGGTCGATCAGGAACGAGGCTGGGGTGCCCTGCGCGCCGTACTGGTTGTAGACCGCGACCTGCACATCCAGCGCCACCGGGAAGGTGTAGTCGCGTGGTTCGACAAAGCCGCGCGCGAGTTGTCCGCTTTCACCAACGTTGACGGCCAACAGCGTGAATCCTTCGTTCCGGTGGGCCAGGAAATAGTCGTTCAGGTCGGGCATTTCGGCCTGGCAGGGCGGGCACCACGTAGCCCAGAAGTTGACCAGCACGTAATCGCCCCGGTAGTCGGCCAGTGCTATCTCGCCGCCGTTCATCTCTGGCAACGTGAAGTCATACGGTGTGCTCGCTGCCGCAGCCGAGCCATCATCCTGGGTCACAAAGTAGATCACAGTGGCCGCCGCGATCACGGCCAGCGCGACGCTCACGCCAATGAGCGTGTAGCGGTTGGGTTGCTGTTTGCGGCGACTTCGGGATGTACGTCGTTTAGCCATTTGGATATGCCCCTTTGCTCACTCAACGATTTACGCTTTTCAAGGGTTAGATGCAGCCGCACGTGGCGGGTTGCAGGGCGGAAAAATCGTTGCACCTCTCCTCCAGCCATGCTAAGATGGGAGCAGTGTTTTTCGTTCCGCTACTGGTTTCTTATTTTCCCCAAAGGAGTTAAGTCGCATGGCCGAAAAGAAAATCTTGATGCTGGTTGGTGATTTTGTTGAAGATTACGAGGTGATGGTGCCCTTCCAGGCGCTGCAAATGACGGGCCACACTGTCCACGCCGTTTGCCCGGACAAAAAGAAAGGCGACACTGTTGCCACCGCGATCCACGACTTCGAGGGCGACCAGACCTACAGCGAAAAGCCCGGCCACAACTTCGCACTCAATGCTACCTTTGACGACGTCAAGCCCGACGACTACGACGCGCTGGTGATCCCCGGCGGGCGCGCGCCAGAATACATCCGCCTGAACCAGCGTGTGATTGAGATGACGAAACATTTCTCCGACGCCAACAAGCCCATTGCCGCCATCTGTCACGGGCCGCAGTTGCTGGCTGCTGCCGGGGCGCTCAAGGGCAAAACCGCGACTGCCTATCCCGCCGTAGGCCCGGACGTGACCCTGGCGGGCGGCACGTACGCCGAAGTCCCGGTCACCGATGCCTGCGTGGATGGTAACCTGGTGACGGCCCCGGCCTGGCCAGCGCATCCCAAGTGGTTGGCCGCCTTCCTCGAAGTGCTGGGCACCAAGATCGAGCTGTAAACCCCACTCCTGAATTCAAGACACATCACCCCCACCGGACGAACCAGCGACCTGCCCGGCGGGGGTGTCTTGTTGTATCAGATGGGAACCAGCTGCGAGCTATTCCTCGCGCAGCGTCTTGCGATACTCCACGAACGCGGGCTGCTCGACAAAGCCCAGCCGGATGTTGAGGCCAAGCATCGGGTTGTGTTCTTCGTTGTCGGTCTTGATGATCGAGTTGTTGTTCTGCTTGCCAAAGCGGATCGCGCGCGCCTTGAGCGCTGTTGCGATTCCCCGGCGGCGATAGTCCCGCTTGACGCCCGTGAAGCCGGTGTAGAGCATGTCGCTGGCGCGGTCGGCCCAAAGCTGCGTCAGGCCGACGATGTCGTCACCATCCAGCGCCACCAGGTACGCATCCGGCAGCAGGGTCTCGGTTTCGAGGTTTTCCTTGCGCCACGTGTCGAACGGTGGTTGGGTCAGGTCCTCAGACCCCGGAATGTCTTGCAGCATGATCCACATCGCTTCGTACAGCCTGTGTTCCCAGTCTGGTGCGCCATTCGCGCGCAGTTCGCGGATCGACTTGAGCACGATGCCTTCGTCCCGTAGCTTGTCTTCCAGCCCATCCCAGGGCGAAAGGTCGGCGGCGGCCAGGTCGAGATGCGATTCGGTATGGCGCATGTGTTCGGCAAAGCTGCGCTTTTCCAGGAACCGGATTGCGTCAGGAAAGTTACTGCGCGTGCCGGTCCGCAGTTCGATGGGGTCATACTGCTCCGCGTCGGCCATGACGGTGTCGTACAGCGCCGTGCCAATACCCCGGCAGCGGAAGGCCGGCATCACGCGCACGTAAAAGTTGAACTTGTGCGGATGGTAGGCCCACACGTATTGGATCAGTTGTGCGTCGGCCACGATCTGGTCGCCTTCGAGCGCCAGCCAGCGCTTGAACACACACTTGGGGCCTACATGTTCGTCGTGTTCCTTGTAATCCTCGATCACGGCGGGCATGTCGAGATAGATCGCGTTTTGTACGTTCACCACGCCCTGGTAGTCGGCGTCGGTGGGTTGGAATTCACGTATGGTTGCCATGCAGTTGTCTTACTCCTTTTGAGCAAATCTCAGGCCAGCATCAAGACTATACCGCCGCAGGTTGGCGCCGGTCTTTCAACAGGTCCATGCAGGTATGGAAGGTGTCCAGCCAGAACGGAACCTCATCACGTTCGGCCTGGGTGGGCGCTTGCATCTCATAATTGAGCATGGCCAGCGCGCGCTGCACGATCCACGTTTCGAGTTCGCCGGGGAACTGCTCCGGCCAGGGTAGGACACGCTCGTAGCCGCGCCGGAACGC
>JAADYV010000576.1 GCA_010092855.1 Chloroflexota bacterium
CCATGTTGCAGCGTCCAGGTGATGGTCTGGCGCAGCGAAGCCTCGTACTGGTCTGGCGAGAGCAAATACACATCATTCGCGCCAAACATGATGATCGCGGCGGCGGGCTGCCAGGTGCGGTATTCGCACCACACCGGCGCTTCACCCGGCTGGCAGGTGGCGGGATTGGCCCAGGCCGCGTCGATGACAGTCAGCGCATTAAAGCCGACGTGCGCCGCCAGGCTGTTCCGCCCAAAGGAACCCGCGTAGTACGAGATAGTGGGCTGGAGGTCGCCATAGTCGCCCAGGTCGTACTGGCCGGTATCAAACGGGGAGAGGAAGCTCCACTCGTAGGTGTTGCAGTCGCCCACTTTGGAGAAGCGGTGGCGATGGTTGCCGCTCTGGTACACGGCGCGGGCGTGGTCGCTGATGGCCGGGATGACGGGCACGCTCTCCAGAAAAGCCGCCATCTCCGCGCTGCTACCGGACAACTCACCTGAGCCAGATTGCTCCTCCGGGCCAGGGCCGGAGGCGGCGGGAGCGGTCTCAGGTGCCGTTTGGAGTACTTCGCTGCTGGCCGGCAGCCGGGCCGCGCTGAAACCGTCCTGGTAGCGTAGATACAGGCTGTGGACCCAGCCGCGCTGCGTGCCATCGGTGGTGTGGGCCAAAAGCCACTCCAGCGCGCCATCGTGCGCCGCGATGACCAGGCCAGTGTTGGGTGCCAGCACCGCCACCACGCCGTAATCCAATCCCGGCCCCGCGCGCATGTTCAGGTCGTACAACGTCCAGGCGTTGGTTTCGTCCTGGGCAGTGGCCAGGCCGGGCAGCAGAACGCCCACCAGTAGACCCCCCAGCATCAAAAGTGTGATAGAACGCCGCATGTTGTCCTCCATCGTCTACAATTTCATATGAAACCTATTTCCCCGTTTCGGTGCACTGCTCAACCAACGGTTCGAGCGGGGATTCGGCGATCAAGTCCTGGGCGGTTTCTGGTTCGCGCACATCGAACAGGTCGCGCCCGATCAGCATCCAGAAGCCCGCCGCCCCGACCAGGCAAAACGCCATCCCGCCGTACCACGTCGCTACTGGCGCAATGTTGTCGCTGAGCAGGCCGCCAATCACCGGCCCAACCGCACCCGACAGCCGGAACGACAGCGTGAAGAAACCCATGTACCGCGCGCGCATATCGGGCGGAGCGAGATTGGCCGCCAGCGCGGTCCCGGTCGGCACCAGCAGCAGCTCCCCGGTGGTGAAGATTACCATGCCCAGCAGGAAGGCCGCGAACGCCTGGCTCAGCCCAAAGGCCGCCATCCCCGCCGCGTAGAAAAGCGCCCCGGCCACCATGACCGGCAGCGGTTGGAAACGGCCTACAGCCCGCGTCAGCGCGTACTGGAGCAGCACCACCATCGCCGCGTTGGTGCCGATGATGAATCCGAAGCGGTTTTCGGGGATGCCGAAGCTCTCTTTGAGGTAGACGCCCAGCAGCACAAACACCATCGTGGCCGCGATCTGCACCAGCACGTACAGCAGCCACACCGTCAGGAACGCGCGGTCTTGCAACAGCCGCGCATACCCGGCCCCGGACCGGGGTGTAGATGCAGATGCGGGTTCGTCCTCGTCTGCTGTTTCGGCACGCGAGAGGGCCAGCGTCTCGTTGATCAGGATCAGCGTAAACGGCACCAGCGCGACCTGCGCCGCCGCTGCAAAATAGTACGACACCCGGTAGGCCACCGCGATCAGGAAGCCACCCAGCGCCGGACCGACCGCGATCCCGACGTTATCACCCATGCGCAGCAGCGCGTAGACATTCGCGCGTTTTTCTGGCGCGATCAGGTCGGCCACCATCGCGTAACTGCCGATGCGGAAGACAGCGTTGGTCATGGCGAACAGTGGCAGCAGCAGCACCCAGTGCCATAACGCTATCGCCGTGCTCATGGTGAAGATCGTCAGCCCGGAACTGATCAACCCCAGCACCATCGCGCGCTTGCGCCCGAACTGGTCCATCACCGGGCCGATGATGGCCGTCGCCGCGAAGCCTGCCACCGACTGCAACGTGATCAGTAGTGTGACGGTGGTCAGCGACACGTCCAACTGCTCGCGGATGTAAATCGCCAGGAAAGGCCACACCAGCCCGTTGCCCATGCTGCTGGTCAGCGTGCCCCAGAATAACAGCCAGATTTGCGCCGGATAGCGCTGTGCCGTGCGGAAGAGGGTGTTCAACGGTCCTCGCTAAAAATGCACTACGTTGAGGAATCAATTAGAAACCCGCCAAAGATTGCGGAGATCATGTAAGGGTAGGGCTTGCCCTACCCAGGCGAGACAAGCCTCGATCCTACAAAAGATACATCTCGACGAAATGGCCTCAAATAGTTACGGTTCCTCAATTATCCACTAAACTGGCCCGCGATCTTACCCGATTCGGCCCCGGCCTTCCAGGTCCAACCGGGACCGCGTGCCCACCGTTTGCCCGGCGCTCATAGCAACGGCGGCTGCTCCGGCGGGTCGGGATCGGGCGGCGGAGTGTCAGGTTGGCCAGCGGTGTTGTGGGCGGCGCGGGTTGGCTCCGGCAGCCGGTAGCGGGTGGTACAGCGTTGCACCAGCTCGCGCGCCGTCTCCAGGGTCGCGCGGTGGCCGACCGAAACATACACCGGCTTGACGTTGGTCCGCGTGCGCAGCACCACGCCCACGATCTCGCCCTTGTCCTCCAGCGCGATCCATGTCCCTTTTTCCGGCGGCGGCTCGACGTGTCTCCCGGTCAGGCGTTTTTTAGCGCAGCCCACCGTCGGCGTGTCGATGAATAGCCCGATGTGCGACGCGATCCCGATGCGGCGCGGGTGCGCGATGCCCTGGCCGTCGAAAAGGAACACGTCCGGCGGGGATTGCAGGCGGCGCATGGCGTCCAGGATCACGGCCCCCTCGCGGAACGAGAGCAGGCCGGGGATGTATGGGAACGGAGTCGGCATTTCGGCGCGGACGGCCTCGATCACGGTCAGGTCCGGGTAGCGCAGCACAACCACCGCCGCCCGGCTGACGTTGTTCTTCACGCTAACGTCCACGCCGCCCACCAAC
>JAADYV010000577.1 GCA_010092855.1 Chloroflexota bacterium
CGACGGCCACGATTTCCGCGTTGTAGCCCCCGACCTGCGTGGGATCGCCGGGGATGGTAAACAGCAGCGGGATCGCACCGTATTCAACTGCGCTGATGGTGACGATCTGTTCCAGGTTGGCCCGGAACTCGTCCGGGGAGATGCCGAGTTGTGCGTCGCTGCGGCCCACGCTGATGAAGATTACGGCGGGACGGTTGGTGCGCAGTTCGCATCCCAACGGCGTTTCACCCGGCTGGCACAGGCTGGCGTTGGCCTGTGCGGGATCAAGTACATCGCGCGAGGTCCAGCCGTCGCCGGTGCTCAGCAGACCGCCTGCCGCGAAACTGTTGCTGGCGTTGTCGATGGGCAGCGGCGTACTGCGGTAGGCAAAGACCAGTTCGGTCAGTGTGGCAGCATCTTCCAGCGGGCCGAAGTTGGGTTCCCCTTCCGCCAGGCTGCCCAGGAAATCGGTGGGTGGCGCATCCCCGACGATACTGAAAATGCCCGGATTGGTCGGGGCTGGCAGGTTGCGCCCGGTTTGGAACACCGTAAGCACCGTGTCGTACACCGGCCCGGTAATCGGGGTGATAAACGGCAGTTCGGCCAGGTCTACGCCGGGCGGGACTGGTGGCGGTTCCGGGATGTCCTGGGCCTCGACATACACACCGAAGGCCGTGGAGACCGGGAGGTTGACGTTGTCGCTGGCGGAGACGGTTATCGTAGCTGTGCCTGCTGCCAGGGCGTTGATGGTGATCGAGTTTTGCGACGAGACACTGACGGTAGCGACGGCTGGATTATCCGAAACGGCGTCGATAGTCAGTGGATCGCCTTCAGGATCGGCAACAGGGAATGGGAGTTCGAACGAATCACCCGGTTGGAAAACCTGGTCGGGGATAGGGCCGATTTCCGGTGGTGCGTTAGCGGCTGTGACCTCGACCGTGAAAGAGACAGAAACCGGCAGATTGACGTTGTCGGTCACGGTAACGGTGATGGTGGCCGGGCCAGCCGACACGCCGTTGATCGTGACCGTGCTCGGTGGCACAACACTCGCTGTCACGACTCCGGGGTTAGCGGAATCGGCGCTGATAGTCAGGTCGTCGCCATCACCGTCTGATACCATTACCTGGACGCTAATGCTCTCACCCGCTGGGACTGTTTGAGGCGCGATTGGCGCGACGGTCGGTGGTGTGTTGGGAGCCACGACCGATACAGTGAAGCTGGCGGAAACCGGCGAGTTGGCGGAGTCGGCAACGGTGACCGTGATGGTGGCGGTACCTGCCGCCTGCGCCATGATCGAGACGGTGTTCGGTGGCGCGTATTGCACCACAGCGACATTCGGATTGCCGGAAACAACGTTGACGGCCACCTCCTCGTTTTCGGGATCGCCGTACCCCAATGGCAGGTCGATGCGCTGGCCCGGTTCGAGGGACTGATTCGGGATGGGGTCGATATATGGCGGGTTGTTGGCGACGACGCTGACCTGGAACGTCATCTCGACCACCGCGCCACGTCCATCGTCCGCGCGGACGGTGACATACGCGGTGCCAGGGGCGAGCGCGCGCAGTTCTAGTTGGTTCGGTCCGATAACGGCGGCAGTCACCACAACCGGGCTGTCCGAGGTGGCGACGACGGTCAGCAGGTCCCCGTCAGGATCACCTGCGGTAAACGGCACCTGCTGCGTTGTGCCCGCGGTCACGGTCTGGCCTGGCACCTGGTCGATGGCGGGCGGGTTGTTGGCCGCGGTGACTTCGACCGTGAAGCTGGTTTCTGCCGCGAGTCCACGCGAATCTGTCGCAGTGACGATCACAGTGACCGTACCGGGATTGAGGCCGCGCAGGTTGAGCGTGGTACCCGCAATGGCGATTTCGACCACGTTCGGGGGCGCGGCGCTGGCGGTCAGCGTGACCAGGTCGATGGGGTCGGGATCGGACACATTCACCTGAACCGGGAGCGTGTCATTGGCTTGCAGCGTCTGCGGCGGAATGGACTGCACGGTGGGGGGTGTGTTGGGCGCTTCAACCGTGACCGCAATGCGAATTTCGGCAGTGCCCCCGCGTCCATCGTCGGCCCGGAGCGTGACGTTGGCGAATCCCTCGGCCTGGCCGGTCAGCCGCAGCGTGTTGGGGCTTGTGATTGCTGCCGTGACGATGCCGGTGTTATCCGATTCGGCGATGACGCTCAACAAGTCTTCGTCCGGATCGGACGCGCTGTAGGGCACGTCCAGGAATTCACCGGCGACAACGGTTTGCGGCGCGACCGGCGCGAGGGTGGGCGGCCTGTTGCGCTGTTCCACCTGCACCAAGAAGCGCGCTTCCGCAACGCCGCCGCGCCCATCGTCCGCGCGCACAATAATCGTGGTGCTGCCAGGTGCGAGTCCGGTTACTGTGATGTTGCCAGGTTCGACAGCCGCGCTGGCAACGGAAGAATCCTCGGCCTGGGCGATGACGGTGGGGAGGTCGCCGTTGGGGTCGGTCACGGTGTAGGGTACCGGGATGGTTTCCCCTTCGACCACCTGCTGCTCGGCGATAGTCTCAAAGGCCGGATCGTAATTCGGTTCCTCGACGGTGACCGTTACCACGAACTGCGCTTCGCCGCCGCGCCCGTCGCTGGCCGCGATCGTGACCGTCGTCGTACCGGCAGTGTTGGCCGTCAGCGTCAGGGTGGTGTCCGTGATCTCTGCCGATGCCACGCTAGGATCGGCAGATGTGGCTTCAATCGTTAACGGGTCGCCGTTGGGATCGGTCGCGTCAATCGTTGCGCTGGCAGTATCCCCTGCCACCAGCGTGACCGAGTCGGCGGGCAGCGAGATTTCCGGCGTGATGTTGCGCTCCTCAACCTCGACCGCGAACGTGATTTCGCCGATCCCGTCGCGGGAGTCGGCGGCGCGCAGTGTGACGGTGGTGGTGCCGGGGACGTTAGCGGTCAGGCGCAGCGTGTTGGGCGGGAAGACTTCAGCGGTGGCAATGTTGGGATCGTCAACAACTGCCACCGTGACCAGTTGGTCGCCGTCCGCGTCTGTACCGGAGTAGGTGAGCTCCAGCGTGTCGCCCTCAATCAGTACCTGGTCGGGGATGGGCGCGATATCCGGTGGGGTATTGACCGCCACTTCGAATGTCGTTTGCGCGGTGTCTGTGCTGCCATCATTAGCAGTCAGCGTGATGGTGACGGTCCCGGCACGCAGGGCGTTGAGCTGCAGCGTATCGGGGTCGAGGACACTGGAGATGGCAATCGTCTCGTCACTGGACTCGGCCAGGATGATCAGCGGATCGCCATCTGCATCGGCGGCGACGTAGGGCAGCTCAACGATCTCACCCGGCATCAGCCCCAGGTCTTCGACCGGCTCGATGGTGGGCGGAGTGTTGACAACGACGACGAAACCGGCCTCAGTGCGTGCGCCTTGATCATCCTCGGCGGCCAGGGTAATGGTGGCCGTACCGCCATTGCGGGTGTCTAGCTGCAAGTTTTCCTCGTCGAGGATGGTGGCAGCGGCGATGCTGTCATCGCTGGATTGGATCGTAACCTCCAGCGAATCACCATCGGGGTCGGCAGCGTCGTAAAGTAGCTCCAGGCTGCTACCCGGCACCAGGGTCTGGTCTTCGGGCGCGGTAATGGTGGGCGGGCTGTTGATGGTGACTCTGAAGCTGCCTTCTGCTTGCACACCCCGGCTGTCTTCGACGACCAGCGTGATCGTGACGGTTCCGGCGCGCAAAGTGTTCACCTGGACGGTATCGGCGTCGAGAATGCGAACGGTGGCGAGTGCGGGATCGCTGGACTGGGCCACCACCGTGACTGGGTCGCCATCCTGATCCGAGGCGGTGTAGGGCAGCTCAACCTCGTCGCCCGGCACCAGGACCTGGTCTTGCGGGGCGGTGATGGTGGGTGGGGTGTTGATCGCAACTGTGAAGCTGGCGTCCGCGCGCGCGCTGCGGCCATCCTCGGCCACCAGCGTGATGGTGACACGGCCTGCGCGCAGAGTGGCCAATTGCAGGGTATCCAGGCTGATGACGCGGGCGGTGGCGATGCTGTCGTCACTGGTTTGCGCCACGACGGTCACCGGGTCGCCGTCGGGATCAGCGACAGTGTAGGGTAGTTCGATGACCTCGCCCGGCAGCAAAGCCTGATCCTCCGGCGCTTCAATGGCTGGTGGATTGTTTGGCAGCGGCGTAGGTGTTCGTGTCTCTGTTGGCGGCACCGGCGTTGGTGTGTCCGTGGGCGGAACAGGTGTCAGCGTGGGCGTGATGGGCGTCGGCGTGTCCGTGGGCGGGACAGGCGTTGGCGTCAGCGTGGGCGTGACGGGCGTTGGCGTGTCGGTCGGTGGTTCCGGCGTCAGCGTATCAGTGGGTGGCAGCGGTGTTGGCGTTTGAGACTGCGTGTTAGTTGGCGTTGGCGGCGCAGGAGTCTGAGATGGTGTTTGTGTGAAGGTCGATGTGGGCGGCACCGGCGTCTGAGACGGGGTGAAGGTTGGAGTAGGGGGCACTGGCGTGTTGGAGGGCACAATCGTTGGTGTGATGCTGGGTGTTGGTGTGGGTGTGGGCGGCACAGGAACCTCACCCACATCCCCACACACACCCTGCGTGACGGTGAAATCGTCCTGAATCCACCCGAACGTGCCCGCCAGCGCGATCTGCTGCCAATCCTCGGACGGATCAATTCCCACCACGTCAAACTGCTGGCCCTGGACCACAAACGTCATGGCCATGTAGCCCGTACCCGGTCCGCTGTATACCGTCAGGTTCTCCACATCAATGATGGCACGGCAGGGTTGGGCGGTGACGGTGGGCGCAGAGACACCAACCGACAGCCCGGCAGTGGATTGGAACGGGGTGGGCGGCAGCGGTGTAGGCGTCGGCGGCAGGGTTGGGACGATGGTGTTGTCTGCGGGAGCCGGAGTCGGTGGGGGCAGCACAATCCCGATACCGGAGCAGTCGCCCAACAGGTTGGCGTAATCTTCGCTGATCCACGCATATTGTCCGCCGAAGTTCACCTGGGCCCACTGCGCCGGGAACAACTGGCGTCCCAGGACCGGGAATTCCTCGCCGATGGTGGCGCTGCCAACCGGCGGATAGACGCCGCCCGGACCGGCACGCAGACTGACGGTGCCGACTGTCACTTGTGCGCGACAGGTGCGATCTATCGTTGGTAGGGGCGATGGTGTGACTGACGCGGTCGCCGATGGAATCGGCCCGGCCAGTTCCAGCGCGGCGATGGTTTCAGTCTGGGCCAGCAGTTCGCCAATATCCGGCGCAATCGTCAGCGAGGGAGTGGGCTGGAAACGTTCGACAACGCTTAACGTGATCGATACCGGGTCACCTGCGAGGTCACCGCGCCACGGCAATACCGTGATCTGGTGCGAGCCGAGCGCGAAGGGCTGCCAGTTCATCAATGCGCGCAGTTCGGTATCGCCCGTCGCCGGGTTGGACGCGGACTGGGCATCGACGACCATGTCATCCACCAACAGCTCAACGCGCGTCACGCCGACCGGGTCAGTTGCCGAGACGAAAATGTCGACGGTCGAGTTGACCAGCACCAGGGCGTTGTTTTCTGGCGCATCGATTGTGGCCTGGGGCACGGACGCCAGAGCGACCGCCGTGTCAGCTTCGTCGGGGGCAGGTGGCGATCCTGGCGTGGTGGCGGGTTGACCGTCATCCGGCGGCGTAGCGGTTTCTGGTGTGCCGTCGGTGTCTTCGCCGGTCCCTGCCTCGGTTTCGTCTGTAACGGTAGGGACATCGGTTGGTTCTTCGTCTTCTACGCTGGTCAGGCTGCACGCCAGCGCTAATGCGATCAACAATACCAGGGGCAACGCTGCGAACCAGGTGGTGCGTTTGTCGGATGACATGCGGGTCCTCCTCCTCGACAATAGCGAACAGCCACCGACGGCAGGGGCACTGCCGCAGGCCAACGGTTTTTCTCTATACCAGTCTATTACGGGTGGCGCAGTACCGTCAATTCAACGCTGCCCAAAAATGAAAAACGTATAGCAACCGTCAGCTTTCCGGCGGTGCTTCTGGCCCGGATCATGCATCCGACCCGGATCATGCGTCCGAGGCGCTCAAGAACGTGACCAGCTCGAACAACTCGCTCGGGCTCACCAGGCCCCATGTTTCCATCGAACCGCTGCTGCCCCGTACCAGCAAATGCCCGGTGCCGTCTGGTTCGATCAGGATAATGGGCAGCATTTCCGGGGCCAACAAGGGGGCTGATTGGTCGGATGGCACGTAGTAGCGGTTGAAGGTATCCAACAGCTCGCGGGTGAAATCTGGGCTGGCGACGCCCAACAGCCAGTCTGCGGGTATATCGCCGCGTTGAAGGTAGTCAATGTGTTCCCATGCTTCTTCGCCCAGTTCGCGTTCATACACCGCCATCAAGTGCTCCGGGAGTTCGGTGGGTTTGATGCCCAGCGTCACATAGACGGTATCCCCGATCTGGTCGGAATAGACATAGACAAACTCCGGATCATTGTTTGCCTCGATAACCGCCTGGGTAGCCAGGGCTTCCTCGGTGGCCTGGTTGGCACCTTCTGGCGCGAAGCGTTGGGTTGTGGTACGGATCTGGATGCTGCCCAGCAGGTTTTGCTGCTGCTCGATGCACGGCGCGCACGAGATGGACACGAGCTGGACCACGACCACGCGCCCGGTGAAGTCCTCCAGGGTATGGGTGTCTCCGTTGACATCGATGAAGGGCTGCGTGCGCCAGTTGCCGGCAGGCACGTCGATGGCCAGGAACGGGTACAAATCTTCCGTTTCGAGCGTGCTGCCGGGTTCTGGCGTTGGCGACCCGTCCTGGGCGGGACCATAGCCGGAATAGACCGGCGGGGTATAGCTGGCGAACAGCAGCGAGACGATCAACAGTAGCATGATCATGGCCAGAGTGCTGGTAATATGGCGTCGTTTGTTGCGCATGGCAGACCTCGTCAAGTTTCGTTTGGACCACGTCTGTTATATTCCGAAATGCCCAGCTTTGCCAGTAACGTGGTGTGGCCGCGGTTTTGATCTTTGGGCGGCAAGCTGCCACAATCTGGTTTAGCGGGTCAGTACTCAGCAATTCAGCGGTCAGCAGGTCAGCTATCAGCGATCAGGAAAAGCAGCAAGCTGGCGGCTGACGCGGGCTGCCCCTACCGCTATTTTCGAAGGGGCTACCCATGCCGCGCGACGGTGTTGCACCGGCACCACGTAGCGACAAAAATGGCCGGTCGTGTTGTGGTTTTCGTTTTTTGCTTTTAGCTGATTGCTGACCTGCTGAACGCTGACCGCCATTTTCTGAGGAGTTGCCCATGCCGCCTACGGCACCACAAAGAGATGAAAATGAGGTAAGCTCAGGGCGCTGAACCTGTCGAGGTCGGAGACTGCTTGGTATGTCAAATCCGAAGAGGAGTTGGACCCAGAACCTCCAGGCGTACCAAAAGCTGTCGCCTCCCGTTGGGAGAGCACGCGAAGGAGATACCTTCACAAGGCGAGGTTCACAGGATCAGCGTAATCGCCTAACGGAGCTTCAGGAGCAAAGACAATGCGCGTGGTATATGAACGGTGTGCGGGCTTGGATGTGCATAAGAAGACGGTGGTGGCTTGTCGGATCGTGTCCAACGAAGGCCAAGCCGACCAGGTCGATATCCGCACCTTTGGCACGAAGACCGCCGACTTGTTGGCTCTGCGCGACTGGTTAGCAGCAGCCAACGTGCAGCAGGTGGCGATGGAGAGCACGGGCGTGTATTGGAAACCGGTATTCAATATCCTGGAAGCAGACTTCGAGGTCAGGGTGGTGAATGCCAAACACATCAAGTTTGTGCCGGGACGCAAAACCGATGTCAAAGACGCCCAATGGATCGCGGAATTACTGCAACACGGCTTACTCAAGAGCAGTTTCATTCCCGAAGCGCCCCAGCGTGACCTGCGCGAGTTGGTGCGCTATCGCACCCCTTTGATCCAGGAACGCACGCGCGAAGTCAATCGGGTGCATAAGGTGCTGGAAGATGCCAACCTCAAACTGAGTTCGGTGGCGACCGATATTATGGGGGTGTCCGGGCGGGCAATGTTGGCCGCGATTATCGCCGGGAAGGACGATCCGGCAGCGCTGGCGGACCTCGCCAAAGGGCGGCTGCGCACCAAGATCGAAGAATTGGAACAAGCGCTCACTGGACGGATTAAGGACAGTCATCGTCTATTGCTACGTCTACACCTGGAACACATCGATGACTTGAATGCCAAACTGGAAGCATTGGAGGCGGAGATCGATAAGTTGATGCCCCCTTTTGACCAACATGATCTGATGGACCGGCTGGATGAGATGCCGGGTATCAATCCGGTCACGGCACAAGTCATCATTGCCGAAATTGGCACAGATATGTCCCGTTTTCCAACCGCTAATCACCTCACTTCATGGGCGGGCTTAGCGCCGGGCAAAAACGAGAGTGCGGGCCGCAATCGCTCATCACGCACCTTGAAAGCCAATCGGTATTTACGCCCAACCTTGATCCAAGCGGCTCATGCGGCAGGCAAGACGAACACCTATCTGGGCGAGAAGTACCGGCGGTTGTCCCGTC
This sequence comes from Chloroflexota bacterium, assembly GCA_010092855.1. Lineage (GTDB taxonomy): Bacteria > Chloroflexota > Anaerolineae > Aggregatilineales > Aggregatilineaceae > TC-15. The sequence goes on from JAADYV010000577.1 coordinate 8,516, forward strand.
GGCGAGGCAAGAAACGAGCGGCGGTCGCGGTGGCGCGGACCATGCTCGTGATTATTTACCATCTCATGCGCGATGGCACCCGTTTTGAGGAACGCGGGGCAGACTTCTTTGACCAACTGAAGCCCCAATCCACTCAGCAGTGGTTGACCCGCCGCTTGGCACGCCTGGGCTTCAAGGTCACGCTCGAACCGCTTGAGACTGCCGCCGCTTAATAGCTCAGAATTTCTGTTTTTGTTTATTTTCGAAGGAGGAGGGAACGCATGAAAATCGGGATTATTGGCAGCGGGATGGTGGGCGCGACGGCAGCGTATGCGCTGGTGATGCGCGGCATCGGGCGCGAGATTGTGCTGGTGGACTTGAACAAAGAGCGGGCGGCAGCCGAAGCGGGCGACCTGTTGCACGCGGTGCCGTTCGCACATCCGCTGCGCGTGCGGGCCGGCGACTACGCCGACCTGGACGGGTGCCGGGTGGTGATCATCACCGCGGGCGTAGGCCAGAAACCGGGCGAGACGCGGCTGCAACTGCTGGAACGGAATGCGGCGGTCTTTCGCACCGTGGTACCCAGCATTCTGGAACATGCGCCGGACACGGTGCTGGTGGTCGCCACCAACCCGGTCGACATCATGACGCACCTGACCGCGCGCTACGCGGCAGAGTTTGGTGTGCCCCGCTCGCGCGTGGTGGGGTCGGGGACCACGCTGGACACGGCACGCTTCCGCACGCTGTTGGGCGATCACCTGGGCGTAGACTCGTACCATGTGCACTGTTACGTGTTGGGCGAGCACGGCGATTCTGAGGTGTTGGCGTGGTCGGAGATCAACATCGGCGGTATTCCGCTGGAAGAATTCTGCGCGCCGGAGGGGCGGGCCGTGACGGACGCCGTCAAGCAGGATATCGACGACAAGGTGCGCAACGCGGCCTATCGCATCATCGAAGGCAAGGGCGCGACCTATTATGGTATCGGCAGTGCGCTGGCGCGCATCGTGGACGTGATCCTGCGCGACCAGCGCTCGATCCTGACCGTGTGTTCGCCGGTAGACGAGGTGGCCGGGGTGGGGGAGGTGACCGTCTCGCTGCCCAACCTGGTCGGCGGGCAGGGCATCATAACACCATGCCTGTTTGAGCTGGACGAGGACGAATATGCGGGGCTGCGGGCCAGCGCGCAGGTGGTGCGTGACGCCATCGGCAGCCTGGACGCGGGCACAACCTAGCAAACGCGACATGCATTCCAGGTTAGAAAAAATTGGGTTTGCACGGTTGAACAAGGCTGGGGCAGCCATTATACTATGGACAGTGCCGGGCGAATGCGCCCGGTCATCCTTTCGGCGCGCGGGGACCGGTTCGCGGCCCGCGCAGAGGATCGATTATGGAGAACGAACAGTATTCTGAGGCCGCCAATCAGACGGTGTTGAATCTGCGCTCGGTGCTGCACTCGTCGGCGCTCAATGAATTATCCGAATTATCATTACCCGAAGTCGAAAAAGTGATCAAGCGCGTGGCGCAGGTTGTGCCCGCCGGGAACGTGCCGGCCATGATCCTCAGCGGGTTGGCGCGGCTTTCTGGGCGCAAGCCGACCCAGAACAACGTGCGGCGCGATGTCAACCTGCTGTTTAAGGGCGTGGAGCAGGCGCTGGACCGGGCGGTGTATGGGGCCGTCTTCGCGGGGCCGGCAGCCGTCATCTGGGGCTACCAGAACATGCTGAGGTTGGTGGGCAAAACGCCGGAAGACGCCTTTCCCGAAGGCACCTGGCAATTTTACGTGGACTATGCGCTGCGCGAAGACACGGCGCGCCACGCCAACGAAACGCACGGTTTTGATACGCTGCTGAACCGGCACGATGTACGGCTGGAAGTGGTGGATCGCATCACAGCCTGGGTGATGACGACCATCTACTGCCTGCACCAGTACAACGCGCTGCTGGAAAATGAATGGCGCGAGCGCGTCTACATTCACCTGCTGCAAGAAGTCGTCGCGGGCGAACGCGATGCCGCACAGTATGACCGGCTGTTTCGCGCGTGGGAAAAACAGCGCCCCTATGGTCGCGGGCGCGATTCCTCCCAGGACCAGACGTTTCCCCAATACCGGCGGCAGGTGTTTGACCGATTTTTGCAGGAGGCGGCGCGCAATCTGGGGCAGGATCAGCGCCAACAGTGGAACGAGTTGATCGAGGTCGCCAGGCGAACGGACTTACCCGCCTACCAGCGCCAGATGTCGATCCTTTCCTACCTGGAGCCGGAAACACACGGCGAAACCCGCACGCCTATCGCGCTGGCCCATACCCATATCGGCATCATCTACCAGGGCCGCTACTATTTGATTCCCGCCTGCCGTCCGGGATCAACCGTGCCCGCCGACGTGCACACGGTGCGCACCCAGGTGGCCAACATCCTGGCCGTGCCACCCGGCGAGCGTACCTCGCTGGAAAGCCTGGCGATCACGCGGCGGTCGGCGGTGGCCGGTCTGCGTAAGAAGTTCAGCGAGGAACTGGTGGGCGAGCTGGATGCGCTGCGCTGCGCGCCGGTCCTGCTCAATTTTGATTTGCGCCCGCGCTACGTGCCGCTCTCCGAAGTGCGGCAGGGCGAGCGCGGCTTCGGCGACCATGCGCTGACGGTCTTCGACACCGGTGAGACGTTCGTGTTTGACCAGTCGCACATTTTCTTCGACGGGGCAAGGGGCGCGGCGCTGGCCGAAATCCTGACGCGCGAGGCGATTGCGTGGGCGGTGTACCTGCACAGCCTGCCCCCGGCCCAACCCGACGGCACGCCGGTCTATTCGCCGCGCCTGGCGATCAGCGATCATGAACACACCTTGATCGCTGCTGCCCCGCGCGTGACGCTCGAGGTCAGCGCCGAGTCGGACGGGGTGGACCTGGCGGGCATCCAGCGGTTGCGCAAGCTGCTGCAAAGCCGCAACAAGAACATCCGCCTGACGGTCAACGACCTGCTGGTGCTGTATCGCGCTGTCCACGCCGCAACCTACGAACCCTCGCCGCAGTTGATCGACGAGCTGCAAGCACAGGCCCGACGCAAGGGATCGCGCCCGGCGATCAAGGTGGCGTTGGAAGCGCTCGACATGACCCGCGAACCCCAGGCCGCGATTCTGATCCCGGTGGACGCCAGCCCGCGCTGCCCGCGTGAACGCCTGCACCCGTTGACATTCGAAGTGCCGCTGGAGGAATTGGACCTGCTGACGTTGCATGAAGATGTCATGGCCGCGCTGGAAGACTTCCGCAAGTCGGCCCGCAACCGCACCGACCTGTACCTGGAGTTTGACGCGCTGCAGCGGCGCTACCTGGCGGTGCTGGCCTGGTTTGGCGAGTTCTTCCGCCGGGTGAAGGAGGTCGCGGTCACGGGCGAAACCACCAGCGTAGGCACGATCAAGCTGCTGGCGCATCTGCCGACCGGCGTGCAGCGTTTCCTGGACAGTTTTCCGCAGCGCTTCGACATGCTCAACGACCTGATCAAAGGGCGGGAAGTGTTTTCCAACGTGGGCGCGGTGGCTCCCAGCAGTTCGCTGATCCGGTTTATCACCGCCAAAGACGACAACGACAAAAAGACGCTGGGTTGGGGCGTGATCACCGATGCGGACGGCATTATGCGCGTCTCGCTGCGCGACTTTCGTCCGCATGTGGGGATGCTCACCAACGTGGGGCGGCGCGACCTGGCGGCGCGGATCACGCAGGATTATTTGGATGCGTATGTGCGCGGCTTGAATACGTGGATCAACGATATTCAACGCATGGCGCTGGCTTCGCGGGGGATGAAGGTAGACGAAAAACCATGACAATGATCGGACGGCAACTCGACGAATACCGGTTGGAAACACTGTCGGGGCAGGGCGGCATGGCGCGCGTCTATCTGGCGACGGATGTGCGGCTGAACCGGCGTGCGGCGATCAAAGTTATTGACTCGCCGTTCGACTCCAACTCGGAGTACATCAAGCGCTTTGAGCAAGAAGCCAAAGCTGTTGCGCGGCTGGAGCACCCGCATATTGTCCGGCTGTATCGCTACGGCGAGGTGGACGGGCTGCTGTATATGGCGATGCAATACATCGACGGCTCGACGCTGCGCGACCTGCTGGCCCAGAAGCGCAAGTCGCGGCGTTATCTGGAGCCGCGCGAGGCGAGCCGCATCATGTGGCAGGTGTGTGACGCGCTGGATTATGCGCACCAGCAGGGCGTCATCCACCGCGACGTCAAGCCGTCCAATATTCTGCTGGACCGACAGGGACGTGTCTTTCTAGCCGACTTCGGGCTGGCGCGCATGACCGACCAGCGCACGCACGGCGAAATCTTCGGCTCGCCGCTGTATATGGCTCCCGAACAGGCCATTTCGTCGGCGGCAGCCGTGCCCCAAACCGATTTGTACGCGCTGGGCGTGATCCTGTACGAGATTTTTACCGGCAGGGTACCGTTTCCCGACGGCAGTCCTACCGAAATCGCGCTGCAACACGTTTCCGATCCACCCACGCCACCGCGCAAAGTGCGCGCCAAGATCACGGCGGATGTCCAGGACGTGATCCTGAAGGCACTCGCCAAAGAACCGGCGGAACGCTACCAGACCGGATCAGCGCTGGCCGGGGCACTGGAGCACGCGCTGCAAGTGACCTATGCGCGGATGCCCACGCCGTCGCTGACGATGCCCGCGCGCCAGTCGCCCAAAGGCGGCAAAAAAGAGGAAATATCCTCGCTGCCGCCGGTGCCTGCCGCCGCCATTGTAGGACCGACGAACATTTCCACCGACCTGGGCAGCACCCGCCCGTCCGACATGATGCGGCTCCAACCGCCACCCGCCCGGCGCAAACGGCGGCGCAGGCTGCTAGGATTGGTGCTGATCGCGGCGCTGGCCGTAGCCGGGTTGTACCTGTTTGGTCCGTTGAGCAGCGCAGGCGATAGCGGTGAGGACGCCGATCTGAACGATGGTGCCAGCAGCGAAGTGGACGGTGCCGCTGATAGTGGGGTGGCTGGCGAGCAGGCGGCTGGCGACGGGGGTGGAGCGACTGGTTCCGAGAACCCGGTCGATGTTGGCGGCAGCAATGTGGACGGGCCAGACCTGGCTGCCGGTGGACTGGATGAGACTGAGCCGGAAATCGAAATTGAAGCCGTCAGCAGCCCCACTATCGCGGATCGGGACGGTGACGGCGTGCCAAACGACGATGACGCCTGCCCGGACTATGCTGGTCCAGCTCTCACGGACGGGTGCTTGTATGTGGGGCGCATCATTCACAATACGCAAGGAGGTAGAGACGTCAATATTCGCTCCGGGCCAGGGACCAATTACCGTACCCTGCAAACTGCGCCTGCCGGGGCGCGCGTGATCCTGTTGGGGCGCAACGAACCCCCGACCTGGCTCTACCTGCAACCCTTTCCCTTTGATGCCGGCGACGACCAGATCGGATGGGTATTGGCTGATCTGGTTGACGTTGATTTCGAACTCCGGCAGCTCCCTATTGCCGAATAGGTGGCACAGCGCAGGTCACGCCCCGTCAGGCTGGGTCGGCGTGTTGTAGGATGTTGGCAACGAAGGTCCGCATCTTTTCGTAGTGCGAGCCACGCCAGTAGATCTTCTCACAATCGCTGCACTGGCGGAACTCGTCGTAATGTTCCGCTGTGCTGGGTGGCAGTCGATCAATGATCGCGGCTTTGTCCACTGGTTGCAGTTCCCCATTGCACGAAATACAGCGCTTGAACGGCTCCACCATCCCGAACAGGTCAAACCGGCGCAGCACCTCGATCACCTGCTGGCGCGGGTTGGTTTCGCGCACATAGTAGCCATGCGTGACTTTGTTGCGCATCAACAACCCGCGGTCCCGCGTCAGCAGCGTGCGGTGTTGTTCGGCGGAGATATGCGCCAGATGTGGGTCGTCATAGTTCTCCGGGAACAGCGCATCAAAGCCCAGCATCCGCAAGTACGACGCCAGCCGCCCCAGATGTACGTCCAGCACAAAACGCGGATCGCGCAGCGGCTTAGGGCGCAGCCGGATCACGGGCGTGATGTCGAATGATTCGAACACCGGGTAGACACTAATGCGGTCGTCGTGCTGCACCAGGTACGAGAAATCCACCGATTCGCCGTTGACCAGGATCAGGTCGATTTCGGTGTGAGGGATGCCGAACGATTCGATCATGTCCTTGATCGAAACGCGGCCAGAGTAGGTATGGGTGAATTCGACTTGTTTGCGTTTGTTGGGAAGAAAGTGATTGAGTTCGGCGTAGAACCTGAACCGTGCCTGCGACATGGTTAACTATCCTGCACGTTTTTGGGTTGGTATACGACTTTATTATAGCCCGTCGTGAACCATTGGGAAAGTCTGGCAACTGGCGGATGGAGGCGGGGTTTCGCGCAGCGCTCTACTCCACTGCGGACTGACGCAAACGGAACGGCGTGTTTGCGCAGTCCTGCGTGCCGCGCCGCGCCGCGCGGGTGTAGCGCATGGACAGCAGCGGTTTGGAGCGGAGTTGGAGGACCGCGCAGACCGGCTTGTGGTCCTGCGCCGGTCCGGAACGGAGCGCAGAACCGCTGCACCCCGCACGAGGTCCACCGGTACCACACTTCGTCGGGTCCCCATCCGGTATGCGCCCCAACTGGTCCGCGCATTTGGCCTACTCTGGATACGGCCTACCGTTGGATAGGGCTGACGATATCCCAGATGCCTTCAGGGTCGTGGCGCAGCGCCGGATCGGGATGCAGCGCGTGGCGGTTTTCGCGCACCAGGCGGCGCAGTTCCTGGCCCTGTTCCTGGAGCACGGTGTCGAACAGGCCCACGTCATCGGCGGCGATGATCTGCGGCAACTCAACCTGGAAGCGGCGCAGGTCGATGCCGGGATAGGCGTTGACCACGTTGCGCGACTGCTGGCGGATGGCGCTGTCGGTGAAAACGTCGATCACACGCGGAATCCATTGCAGCGCCCACCAGCGGTCGGCATTGCCAAACACGCGCTCCGCAACCGCGCGCGAGGGCGTGCCCGTGCCGAACGAGAACACGGTTGTCTGGGTGGGATCGTAGCCGCGCACCGGGTCGGGATTGTGGGGATCACACAACTCCCAGGCGGCGACCAGCGCCGGGTTGCCAAAGTTGCCCACGCCGCCATCAATCAAACGGCGCGGTGGGTCTTCATCGGTGGGCAGCGTGATGGGCGGGAAGTAGGTTGGGATACACGACGAGGCCAGCATCGCATCGATCAGGCGCATGTGGCCGTGCTGTTCCTGGGGGGTGGTCTTGAGGAAGTGCGTGCGGCGCTCGATCACCTCGGTGGCGGTGATGATCAGCGTTGGTCCCTCACCGGTAGGTCGCAGGTAGGCGGTAACCTCAGCCAGCGTGGGATTGTCGTTAGGCAGCGGGTGCGCGGCCAGCGTCTGACGCATGATGTCGCGCAGCGGGTCGAATGAGTAGCGCGCCGGGAACAGCGTATACAGAATCAGTTCGCCAATGCCGGGCACAAAGTCGATCAGACGTTGGAACCATGTGGGCCAACGAATGTTGCTGAGCGGGAAGATTTTCCG
>JAADYV010000578.1 GCA_010092855.1 Chloroflexota bacterium
AAACATCCCCTTGCGCATTCTTTCACTCTCGGTTTAGCCCCGCTTTTGGCTCGTGGCAATTTGTCACTTAATTTGGGCGAAATTTAGGTACTGAATTTAGAAGCCGGGGACAGCAATTGGGTCGCTACCGACGGCTGGACGTGGCAGGAGGATGCTGGCACTGGCAACCACACCTTCGGGTTTGCAGACGATGGCACCGGCCCATACGACAGCACCTTGACCCTCTATGCTCCGCTGGACCTGACAGGTGCACCGGCCCCGACCCTGATGTTCCAGAATAGCTACACGCTCAGCGCAGATGCTACAGCACAGGTTCAGGTTTCGACTGATGATGGCGCAACGTGGAATGCCGTCTGGATACGGAGTGGTCCGGCAACGCTCAGTGGCTCATCGCGTCGGGTCGATCTCAGCACGTACGCCGGGCAGCAGATTGGGCTACGTTTTCGAGTAGAGGATACCAATTCGCAACCAGGCGATACCTGTGTCAGCTACTTACGTCGTCCGACGTGATTTTTCACCTGTACCAAGTATAATCCCCACCTGAAATCAGAACCTCATTCTTCTCTCCCATCTCATGAAAAGGACAGTTACGATGAACTGGCGTCAACTCTGGAACGCAGGCAAACACCTGATCACGCGTGGTCTTCAGCAGCTCGAAACCAAGGTGAAAGAATGGACCAAACCGGCTCCGGATCGTCAGATTGCGGGCATAGCCACCAAGCTGGTGCGCAGCAAGCCGGAACTGATGGCCGAAAACGCGTTTCTGCGCCAGCAGGTGATCGTGCTCAAGCGTCAGAGCACGGGGCGTCCATCGATCACACAACATGATCGGCGGGTGTTGGTGATGTTGGCGAGTAAGTTGCGTGATTGGAAGGATGCGCTACACCTCGTGAAACCGGACACATTGACGAAGTGGCATCGGCAAGGTTTTCGGTTGTTCTGGCGCAGGAAGTCGCAGGGCCAACTGCGCAAGCCACGGATATCGCCCGAGGCGATTGCCTTGATCAAAGAGATGGCCGTTAAGAATCGGCTGTGGGGTTCGCCGCGGATTCGGGACGAGTTACTCAAGTTGGGATTCAAGGTCGCCAAACGCACGGTGCAGAAGTACATGCGGCAGGCGCGACGCAGCCTGCCGCCCGAACGCAAGAGTCAGACCTGGGCGACGTTTCTGGCCAATCACGCGGACGAGATCTGGGCGTGCGATTTTGTGCAGACCTATGACCTGTTCTTCCGCACAATCTATGCCTTCTTTATGTTCGAACTGGGGTCACGCCGCGTGGTGCATTGTGGTGTCACACGTGCGCCGAGTGATGCCTGGGTCACCCAACAACTGCGCGAAGCCACGTTTTTTGGTGAAGGACCGCGCTTTCTCATCTGTGACAACGACCGCAAGTTTGGCGCTCAGTTCGAACGCGTCGCCGAAGGATCGGGTGTCGATGTAATCCACACGCCTGTCGAACCTCCTAAAGCCAAAGGCATATGTGAAAGATTCATTGGCAGCGTCAGACGTGAACTACTGGATCACATCTTGATCCTGAGTGAACGTCATTTGCGGCGCAAGGTCAAGGAGTATGTCCGGTACTTCAACCGTGCGCGCCCCCATCAAGGCCTTAACAGGCAGATTCCGATTCCATCCAGTCCTCCACCATCGGTCGTTACACCGCTGTCTCAACTCCGACGCATTCCGATTCTGGGAGGCTTACATCATGACTACCAATGGGCTGCGTGAGGGAAGAATCCGGTCCGGACGACGTAAGTAGCCGGCACAGTCGTCTGCGAAGCTTTCCACGAATTCTCCCGCGTATTCAAAGGTTTTTCCCCGCCACGCATTCCCCGAATTTTCCCGCGCGTTCGAAAGTAGTATCATTATTACAGTTTAGCCTTGATATATGGAATAGATATATCCTTGATTTCTATCTGCGGCCCAGACTTGTTGACTATTGCCTGCCAAAGCAAAGATGGACTGACTGGCACCAATTACATTAAGGATTGTCCCTTCAGCCGGATCAACAAGTGTCACAGTGCCAGCGCTGGCCACAAACAACACATCATTCGTTGCTAGAAGATCGGATACAGACACTTCGAGAGAGAGCGGTGTGACAATTTCTATACAGGTTTCGCTATCTGCATTGTATTCGACAGGTACCATCTCTTGCCGGGCGCCTCGATAGGCAAACCATACCACCGTGCCGTCGTACCCGAGAACATCAGGCGGCGTACAATTGAGGCCCAGGATATTACTTTGCTGGCCAGATTGAAAATCGATGGTTGCCAATAAACCGGTGCTGGGATTAGATATCCAGAGTCGCGTACCAGTTTCCTCGAACAAGCTAGTCGCCTGAGAATCCAATGTGTAAGCGGGCTCTACACGTACTTCATCCATGTCATGCACAACGCGCCAAATGATATTGGCGTCAGTTTCAAGCCATAGGATGGTATTATCCCGCCTAGACGCGGTGCTTAACAACGTCGGCACGCCATCCAACTCAAGCAATATACACTGCTTATGTGCACCTTCCAGTTGGCACAGATTGCTCTGGTCATCAATCAACCATAACGTATCGTCTGCCCAGGCAATATCCACTAGCCCAGGATGAATGTACTGTGGGACTATGTATTGGGTCAGGGTATCGTCAGCGATCGATATCCAGGTTTGAGCACCAAACTGAGCAAACGCCAAGGGCCGAGAATTCAGCGCTATCGATAGTCGCTCAAATAGATCATCTGCGTTGAGTATCAATAACTCTGGTCCTTTCGAGTCAGCTACCCAGATGTATTCGCCTGTGTCCAATACTGCTTCGACTCTTTTATCATCAAGTTCGATTTCTTCAGGTATCCGCGTCTCTGCCAGGTCTAATCGAAATAAAGCACCTGCATCGGAAACCGCCCACAACGTGTTCTCGTTTACAACCAATTGGGATGGCATTACGCCAAGGGGGATCGGCTCGGACAATCGACAACCCTGGACAGAGACACTGCGCACAGCACCCTGTTCGCCGCGACCATAAGCCACCCAGATTGCAGATCGTCCCTCTACCGCCAGCGATACTGGTGCTTCACCGATAACAAGGCGTTCTTGGCGGCAGAAAAGGCTGCGCTCGCCTGTATTGTGGTCAATGGTAGCAACGGCTAGCTCGCCTGTATCATGCAATGCCACCCACAAGCTGTTATCTAGGCTGGTAATGGCTACAGGCTCCCCTCCGAGCGGCCATTCCGCGCGCAGATCGAGCGTCTTTGGATCGAGTGCAACAACCCGATTCTCGGATGAGTCGGCTATCCAAAGCCAGACCCCATCGTAATATAGAGCGCTGGGCCGAAAGGTTGCTCCCAACTGCGGACGTAGCGGGTATGCGCGGCGATCTCCCTCGCTGTTAGGCGGTGACCAAACATCGATCGGAGAACCGTTTGCGGTATCTAGTGCAAACAATACCCCATTGGCTTCGCCGTACCCCCACAACGCCATTCCATCCGAACTGGGAGCAACCACTAACCCCTTGGGGTTGTCGGCAAAATCCTGAACGGGGACAGTCAAAGTCGCGGGAGGGGACAGGGGTGTCGGAGTGGCCATAATGTTAGGACTGGGCACTGTGGTGGTCGAGCTGGTTTCGTTGTCCCAGGAAAAAAAGTTACGTACAGATCTGCTATCTAGAATACTGGCCAACACTGCTATAAACGCGACAACGGCTGCAGTTATCGCTAACAGCGTTCGGATCAACTTCCACCATCGCACTCGTTTAAGTTGCGGCGGTTGAACGCCGGAAGATGAGATTCCCAGAGCATCCAACGCTTTCACGAGGTCCACGAACTTCTCACGATAGCTATTGGTCTTATCCCATGCGCAGAAGTCGATGTATTGAACACCTTCCATTGTAAGCGGTAGCTTGCTGGGGGATACTTCCTCCAGGACAACAGGAATTACCGGTTTTTCCAGGCTCTCGGCGCGTGAGAGTTCTTTGATACAGATGTCCGATTGAGTGTATTCCGGCGATAAAACAGCAATGAAGGCTGAACACCCTGAAATGGCTGTCGCGATTTCTTTTCGCCAATTTTCCCCGCCCGTGATCTTGTTTTTATCTATCCAGACTGCAATTCCGATCTCTTCTAGATCGTGAAACAAGCAAAAAGGTAGTTCGGATTGTGTGCTACGATAGCTTATGAACACGTGCCCTGGTATACTCATCCGTCACCTCCTCGCCCAAGAATGCCTAGAGCATATATCGCTTTATTGTCCAGAGCAATTGTGTTACAGTTTTTGAGACATCACGTTGTATGGAGGGGCAGGATGGGATACCGGCAAGTAGCACATATGTTGATCGACGTGATCGTGGCAACCAGTTTAGTGTTTGCTGCTAACGCCGTCACCGGGCAGAGCAGCTTTCCTGAGAAAGTCCAAATTTATCACTTGATTAAAGTGACGAGCTACGCACGCGCGGGGGATATTCATTGGATCGAAATCTGGGAAAAACGGGACGATACCCAATTGGCGCGCGAGCTCACCCTGGTCGAGGTCCAGGGAGGATCAGATGGGGTCCAAACATCGTGTTACTATGCGTTGGCCATAGGTACCGGTACACCATTGTATATCGCTGATGGCGTACGATTCCCTGTAGCCAACGCGCAGATCCTCTTCGATAGTTTTGAGAATCGGAATTTGGTTGTGAATTCCCGGGAATACGTCTCGAACATTGCCTGTGAAACAGTGCGCGTTGGCAATGTAAACGGTTACGAAGCCCAGCAATGTGTTTTCGAGAATCAGGATGCTGCGAACTTATTTCTTGTGCGCACTCCAGCTACTTCACGGGGAGAACTCTGGACGGCGCTGGATGGCGGCTTTCCGGTCCAATATGTGTTTGAGGCAGCGGGACAGGAAAACGCGGTGGTGCACCGTTTTGAGCTACAACCACTAACCACGACCATCCAACCACCCGGCAGTGTGGACCTGTTGTGCTTCGATGCAGGCTTCCCGATTCCAGAGGGCACCACCCCGGTATCAACCAGTAGCCTCACCTATGCACTGTTCGAGTCTACCCTAAGTATTCCAGAATTAGAGCGATTTTACGACGACGCACTGTTGAGCGAGTGGCCGGACAAAACGTGTGATGAAACCGGTAGTTGTGTCTACACACGCCTGCTGGGTGATGCAACCGAATGTCGTTTGGATTTGCGGCTTACCGCCGAACCATCTAGCATGAGTACATACGTAGCAGCGAGCGTTTACCCTTCCACGGTGGATACTGCTGCAATTCCTGTTCCTGAAGGCTTTGCTGATCCAGTGGTCGTGTCTTCGTTTGAGGACACCAGCTTGATCTTCCGTGCCGATCTGGCGACCGTGCTAGCTACCTACCAGGCTAATCTGGCGGCTGAGGGTTGGGAACAACAAGATCAATTCTCCTCAATACGTGAAAACTCGGCTTTTCTGACCTTCAGCCGTACCGACTACCGGCTCTACCTGACAGCCGATGAGACCGGCGGGACGGCCTTCCTGCGCATCCAAACCGCCCCGTCAGTATGTGGCCCAACATTTGAGCCATAGAGTCAATCGTTACATCTCAAGCCCATCATGGGACCTACGGTACCGAACCCATCCGGTTCAGCGCGTATAGCGTGGTCTCGGTACTCACCAGTCCCGCCAAGAGTCACCTGGTAACTCCACGCGCCAGGGTTGAACGTGAAGGTGTAGTTGCAATCTCCATCTGTGGCAGGGTCTGGACCATAGGATGCATTCCATACACAGAATCTGCCTGAAATCGGCTGTGCACCGGATACATACCCACTGATCGTTGCAAAACAGCCAGGTATGCCTTCCGGACCTGGATTAAACGTCCCCACCGAAACCCCGGAGATGAAAATGCCAGGTGGCTCAACAGGCGTAGGTGTTGGGCCAGGGCCATCATCGGGAGTAGGACCAGGACCATCTGGTGTCTGATCTGGGGGGACAGGTGCCAGGCAATTTTGGACATATTGGTCAATAACAGCCGATGAGGGATCAACGACCAGCAGGCTGCCGCTAATCCATCCGCGGTCCATTTGATACCAGCCGTTGGATGTGGCATAGATGGTCATTTTGGTGCAGTTCGGTACTCCGGGTTCGACCGTGCCATATTGGGTGCCAGGCCCCTGGCGCACCCGCGCACCGGGGTCAGACAGTACCACGCCATACCAGGGAGGATCATACGGAACCCCGATGAGTGGGGGTGGTGTCGGACTGTTGGTGGGGAGCGGAGTCTGGCTTGGCCTTGGAGTCCAGGTAGCCGCAAGTGTAGAGGTAGGCATGGGCGTCAACGATGGACGCGCAGTAACCGTCGGCGTGTGAGT
>JAADYV010000104.1 GCA_010092855.1 Chloroflexota bacterium
CCTTTAGTAGATTTACTCAACAGAACTAATGCCAAAGCCTTTGATAGCCCCCTTATATCCCAAGCCTGAAGGCATGGGTTCTACGGGGCCTTCCTATAAGCAAGAGGTGAGAGTCACTTTAGCAGCCTTTCGTCCTCCGTAGCCTGTGCGCTTTCAGTAGCGAAGCGGCTTGAGCCACCGACGGCGGCGCGGCATATTCTTCCCAAACCCGAAAACGTGCGCTATCCAACTGGAGGTCAACGCACATCTGCTGGAGAGCGGGAAACGTGGCAACGAGCGCGAATTTGCCACCAGAGCCACAAGCGTGCTACAAAGAGAAATCTTCTGCTTACCAACCCATGGGAGTTACCGTCGAATGCTGCTACGTGCCCGAAATCACATGCTGTTATGGCTGGTGTTGGTGGCGGCCAGCCTGATGCCGGTTGGTGAACCGGCCCTGGTCAACGGACCAACCCTGGTCGCGTCTCAGGTAGATTATGAGCCCGTCGTAGTCTGGGACACCTGCCCGTTCCCGCTGCCACGCGGCGAGACTGAAGGGGTTACCATCGACTGCGGTTACCTGATCGTGCCCCAGGACCGGGCCGAACCGGGCGGCGTCGAGGTGGAACTGGCCGTCGCCATCCTGTACAGCACCGGCCCCACTCCCGCGCCCGATCCAATCCTGTACCTGGAGGGCGGCCCGGGTGGCAGCGCGCTGACCGGCGTGGATGCGTGGGCGGTGTCTGTGCTGCGCACGGACCGCGACATCATCCTGATCGACCAGCGTGGCACGGGCTATTCCTGGCCCTGGCTGACCTGCTACGAAGTGGACGAGATCGAGGACGAGCTCGGCGAAGCGGCGGCCCTGACCGCCTGCCGCCAGCGTCTGGCCGCGGACGGCATTGACGTGAGCGACTACAACTCGGCCAACAGCGCGAAGGACGTAGCCGATCTGCGCGTGGCGCTGGAGATCGACGAGTGGAACCTGGTCGGCATTTCGTATGGCACACGGCTGGCGCTGACGATCATGCGCGACTATCCGGAGGGCGTGCGCAGCGTGATCCTGGATTCGGCTTACCCACCGGTGGTGGATGCCTACGAGCAGCAGGCGGTGGCTTCGACGCGCGTCTTCAATAAGTTGTTCACCGACTGCGCCACCGATCCCGCGTGCAGCGCCGCCTACCCCGACCTGGAAGGCACTTTCTACCGCGTGCTGGACGCGCTGGACGCCGACCCGCTGGACGATCCCGACCTGGATGGGCTGTACTATGGCGGCGACCTGGTGATGTTTATGTTTGATCTGTTTTACGACGCCAACACCGTGCCTTACATGCCGCGTATGATTGCCGAACTGGACCAGGGCGAGACGGCCACCTTCCTGGACCTGTACTGGGGCGAGCTGCCGCCCTACACCGGCGACAGCGCCGTCGGTGACGACCTGGCGTTCCGGTTCGTGGACGAGTTCTTCTGGCTGAGCGATGACTTCGACGACGCGACCTACAACGCGCTGTGGGATGATCTGTACGCGCTGGACGCCGACCTGACGGGCCTGGACGGGATCATCGACACGTATTTCGAGCCGGAAAGCGCCGACTACCTGCTGAACCTGCTCTATTCGATGGATCTCAATGACCGGTCGCGGCTGGGCGTGATGCTGTTCGTGGACGATGTCTCCGACGCTGACGGCATGTTCAACGCGGTGGAGTGCAACGAAGAAGTCCCGTTTAATGACCTGAGCGAAACACGCGAGATCGCGGCCACACTGCCGACCGCCATCTCCGAAGTGGATGTCGAGATTTTCGTCGACATGCTGGACACGTGCGCGGCCTGGAACGCCGGAGTCGCCGCTGATGTCGAGGACGACGCCGTCTACAGCGACATCCCTACGCTGGTGCTGGCCGGAGCCTACGATCCGGTCACGCCGCCGGAATGGGGCATGATCGCGGTTTCGACGCTGTCCAATGGCTACTTTTTCCTGTTCCCCGCCGAAGGGCACAGCGTTCTGGAAACCAGCCCGTGTGCCGACAGCATCGTGCTCAGCTTCCTGGATGCGCCGCTGTCCACGCCGGACGCCACCTGCCTGATGACGCTGGATGGTATCACGTTCGAGACGCAATAGCCCCCCAAACCGGTTGTCATGCCGGGTAACACTGACCGTTGCCCGGCCTTCTTCCATCACCATGACTACGCTTGCATGATGATTGCCCAACGGTGCGGCATTTCAGTGTATGGTAGAGACAGAACGTGCCAATCCGCGTGGCAAGGTGGGCGAGTTGGCAGACCAATGTGACCCGCGCATCAGGGTATAATGCAGGTAGTTTGTTCACCAAAGAAAATATGCCTGTAGGGGATTCTTCATCATGCTCAAAATCGCCGTCTTCGGCTTCTATGGGCCAGACCAGGCGCGCATCACCCCCCCTGACACCAGCGACCATGTCTCGCCGGTCAGTACGGACGCTTTCATGTGGGCCGTGTGGGAGATGCTGCCGCCAGAGGCGCGTGCCCACCGTCCCGCCGACGCGCCCTGTTTTGTCAAGCTTACGCGCTTTGCCGCCCGCCCCGTCTATGTGCAGTCGGTGAGTGACCGCATGGCCACCGGCGCAGGTCTGCTCGACTGTGACGGGTACATTGCCATCATCGACGCCGTCAAAATCCTGGCTCCCAAGACCATCCAGCAAGCGCTGCGGCGGCTGTATGCCCAGCATCCGCACGCCGACGTGATCATCGCAGCGGGGCGGCAAAATGAACCGGATGCGCTCTCGTCGGACGAAATTCGCGCCGTGCTGCACCTGCACCCGGACCTGCCAATTTTCCCTTATACACCGTATGAACACGACACCGTGCACCGCCTGATGCGGCGCATGATCGGCTACATCGACAACCCGGACCGCGTCCCGCCGCCGATTTTTGTCGGGCAAACGTCGCCCGCCTTCGCACCCGCGAATGGTGCCAACGGGCAGGCCCCACAGCCAACACCCGCCACAGCTACGAACCCGGCGGATCAGCACATCCCGCCCACGCCGCGCATTCACGGGCTGGACCACGTCGCGATCACGGTCCGCGATCTGGAGCGCGCGCTGGACTTCTATCGCGGGCTGTTAGGTTTTCGCGTGTTGGGCACCCTGGATTTCCCAGATGACGCGCGCGGATTTACAATAACGTATCTGGACACCGGGCGCGGGGTGCTGGAGTTGTTCAGCTTCGCACCCGACGAAGCACAGCCCACCGGTTGGGATGCAGATGATCGTCAGACCGGGATGCGACACTTTGCCCTGCGCGTGACCAATCTGGACGCCGTCGCCGAACAACTGGCGTGTGCGGATGTACCGTTTACCGTCCAGCCCATGCAAGCCACCGGCGGCGTGCGTATTGCGTTTTTCATCGACCCGGACGGCACATTGATCGAGTTAATTGAAGGTGATTTGACCTATTCGCGGCGCTAGACCAGTCGTTTGCCCTGCCCCGTGCCGCCCACATAAGCCGCTGATCGCTTTCAACAAACCGTTAGTTGCTTTGAGGAGGCCATCGTGATCAAAAAACTCGTTTTGTTCGTGCTCGTGATCGGCGCGTTGGGCCTGGGCCTGGCCGCGAACGCTCGCGCACAAGGGGACGATCTATGTGCCCAATACCCGCAATACTGCGCGCCCCTGGCCGGTGGTGCCCCGGTGCCGTATACCCAACTTGAAGGGCCGGACTCCCGCCTGCTGCCCGGCGACCTTGAAGCGGCCCCCGGTGTGGTGCGCGGCATCACGGCAGTGTCGATGCCCAACAATCGCAACGTGCAGGTACCCTTCATCGGCGACCCCAATGCGCCCTTCCAGATGATGGTGGTGTCCAATTATGCTTGCTTCCACTGCCAGGTCTACAATCGCGGCGATCTGCGGCGGTTCATCAGTGATTACGTGCTAAACGGGCAAGCCACGGTTGGGTTCGCAGCGCTGCCCACCACCGCCGGGGACCCGGTTGACGCTTCGCGTGCGGCGCAGGCTTCCCTGTGCGCCGGGGAACAAGGCGCTTTCTGGGAGATGCACGACGCCATGTTCGATGCCGCTGCCGCCATCGGTGAGGACGAAGCCTTCACCTCCGCCAACATCCGGCAGGTGGCGCAAGACCTCGGCCTGGATGCGGACACGGTCATGACGTGTGTGAACGAACTGCGCTACCAGAGCTGGATCGACGCGCAGATGGATTATGCCATCCAGAGTGGGATTCCGGGCACACCCGCCGTGCTGGTGCTGGACCGTGAAACAGGCGAGTGGGAACTTGCCGGGCGCGACTACAACGAACTGGTGGTGCTCGTCGGGCTGGCGGCAGAGTTCGGGCCGATGACGCCGGGCGAAAACGGCCAGTTGGCCATCGAACGCATCGCGCCTGACGCGCCGCGCGGTGTCACGCCGGACGGCATCCCCTACCTGGGCAGCCCGGACGCCCCGATCAGCTTCATGGTCTTCCACAACTTCACCTGTGGCCACTGCCGCACCTACCACCGGGGCGAATTGACGCGCTTCATCGAGGAATACGTCAACACCGGGCAGGCGCGCCTGTATTCGCAGAGCATGGGCTTTGGCGAACAACCGTATGCCACCGATGCAGCGCTGGCGGCGTTGTGCGCAGGCGAGCAAGACGCCTATTGGGAGATGGCCGACGCCCTGTTCGCCCAGTGGGAAACCACTCCCTACCAGCAGGTGTACACTCTGGACAACATTGGCGTCACGGCCCAGAACCTCGGCCTGGACGCGGAAGCGCTGGCGGCGTGTGTCAGTTCCCAACGCTACCTGGAGACGCTGGACAGTTTTTACCAGAACGCGGTTGAACTGGGCGTCACCATCACGCCCTCGACCTACGTCGCGTATGGCGACTCGGACGTATGGGCCAGCACCGACCGCACCTACGAGTCGATGGCGGCCCTGACCAACCAGCCCGTCGCTCCCGAACCCGCGCCCGTCACCATCGTACCCTCGCCCTACGACTTCACGCTCAGCGGGCTGGACGGTGAAGAGGTTGCGCTGACGGACTATCGCGGCGGCTACGTGCTGGTCAATTTCTGGGCGACATGGTGCCCGCCTTGCACCGCCGAACTGCCCGATCTCAACCGGTTTTACGAAACTTACCGCGACCAGGGCTTCGAAATCCTGGCCATCAACGAGGGCGAAGACGCGGCGACCGTGCGCAATTTCATGAGCAACAACGGCTACAGCATCCCGGTGGTGCTGGATGAGAACATGAACGTGGGCGACCAGTACAAAGTCGTGGGCATTCCGTCGTCATTCCTGTTTGGCCCGGACGGACTGCCGATCCAGGAATGGTCGGGGCTGGTCGAGTATTCCCAACTGGAAGCCGTTATCGTGCCGCTGTTGGAGCAATAACCACCAGCCGCACCACGTTGGACCGCGTTGGCAAAGTCGAAAAGCACAATTTCACCGGGTGGGGAGCAAGCGATGGCCCCGCCCGGTGTGTGAATGCGAGTTAGCACAATAGACTGGTTACTGGTCGCACGAAAGGAGCCGAGATGAAATCCCAACTAGGGCCCCTGCCCATTTTGATCGGCATAATCCTGGTGGCCGGGCTGATGATCGCGGGCATTACAGCGCTGCTCACGGGTAGCGATGACTCTCCCACCGCCACGCCCAGTCCATCTCCCGACGAGTCACCCGAATTCGCCATCTACATCACAGAGGCGGAAATCACCCGGCTGGTCCAGCCGGCGCTAGCAGGCCAACAGGGCATCTCTAACGTGCGCGTGGACGCCCGCGCCTCCGAAGGGTCATCCGGTTATTTTGCGGTGTTGTTTGATGGGCGCGTCGATAACCGGACCGCGCCGGGCACTGCGCGCGTTTCCGTCCGGCACAGCGCCAATCGTCTCACCCTGTCGCTGGGCAGTGTTTACGTCGGCGGCCAGTCCTTCCCGGTCAGTTCGTCGGTCAAAAGCGCCGTGCGCAGCGATGCCAGCGCGCAAATCAACGCTCTGTTGGAGAGCCGAGCCGGGACCGACTTCACCATTTCGGCAGTCGAGGTCACGGAAAACGAGCTGATCGTCACGGTGATGTATGAAGAGACGTATGAAGAAGCAGCGGCTGAGTGATTTTCGCGCCGCCGCAGATATCAATACAATTAAGTTAAAGGTTAAAAAGCGTATCTCGGAGGGAACCATGCGGTATTTACGATACGGACTGCCGGTTGTGGTGGTGTTAGCGTTGTTGGGCGTGGCAACCTGGCTGCCCCAGCAGCCCACGCACGCGCAGGACCTCAGCGGCGTCGTGGCCTTCGTCGGCACCAGCAC
>JAADYV010000579.1 GCA_010092855.1 Chloroflexota bacterium
CCCCGCCACCCGGCGGCGGCTGGGGACCGTGCGGTTCGTGTGATACCTGCGGCCACCCCGCCAACGAGTGCGTCACCTCGCCCACCGGCGAATGCCTGTGGGACCCGACGACGTGCGGCGGTCCACCGCCTCCAGGCGATGACGATGATGTGCCGCCGGGCGATGATGATGACGTACCGCCAGGGGATGACGACGTACCGCCAGACGACGACGATATCGTGGAGTGTTACCGGGTCAGTGTGTCGTACAGCCCGGCATCAGGCGCTTATGGCACGGCGAGCATTGTCACGCCGCAGAACTGCCAGGGCGGTTACCTGCCAGGCACGTCGGTCACCATCCAGGCGTCACCTTCGGGCGGCGGTACCTGGACGGATTCCTGGTCCGGCTCGTGCAGCGGATTGGCGATCCCCGGTTATCTGGTCAACAGCCAGACGGTGACCGTGAATTTCCCGTGCACTGTGCATGTAAATTTCGCCTATCTCGGTTAACCGGCACGTTTCCACTGGTCGATAGCGAATGTCACAGTGGATTCACACGCGACAACCGCTGTTTTTGACCTCGATATCCGGTAATCGAACACGGACCAGAAGTGGTACACGGGACAGATTTGTAGGGGGAGGGCTTGCCCTACCCATCGCTTACAGGTCATTGGGCGAGGCAAGCCTCACCCCTACATAAACGTCCGTCAACCCGACCCGTAAAACAAAAAGCCTATCGGATTATTCTGGTTAAATGCATAAGAGGGGGTAGCGCCCCTCTTCCCATTCACCCTGACGCCGATGCGCCACCGCACCCACCGCCGGCCACCCCCGCCCTCACTGCTTCCACCGGTCATAGCAACACCCCCGCATCTCTAGTCCGCATATCACACTTCCTTCGTATGGTCAGCGGCGGCTTGTGCTGATGGCTGAAGGCTGATCGCTGACCGCTATTTATTTGAGGAGTTCAGCACAAAATGAGGCCACGATGGTTCAAGTTAGGGCTTGTGCTGGTGCTGGTGGTGACGGCGGTATTCGCCGCGCTGCCCGGCAACACCCAAGCGCAAATCGGAGGGACGATCAGTTATGGCAACAGCGTGTTTGGCGCGCTGTCGGCCACCACCCAATCGCTCACCTACAGTTTCGACGGCAGCGCGGACGACCTGGTCACGGTCGAGGCCCTCGGCCTGACGAGCGGCCTGGACCCGATGGTCACGTTGCTGGGACCGGACGGACAGACTTTGGCAACCGGCGGGGATGATCGGTATATCACCGGCACCAGCGACGTGTTTTTCTCGCTGTTCCTGCCCGCCACCGGGTCGTATGCGCTGGTGCTCAGCAGCCAGAACAGCTCGACCGGCGACTTTATGCTGCAATTGCGCGGCCAACCGGCAGGCACTACCACGCCGCTGGCATACGATACGCCGGTCACGGTGCCGCTGTCGGCGGACGCCGCCTTTTACCAGTACCACTTCGACACCGACTGCCCCACCACGCTGACGGTCGATAACCAGGTCTTCGGGCCGGACTTCCCGTATGTGGTGCGCGTGCGGAATGCGCAAGGCGAATTGTTCGCGCTGCTGCGCGGGCCGAACAAGCTCGAGGACCGCGTGATGCTGCCCGGCCAGAGCGGACGCTACCTGGTCGAGGTGCAGCTCGAAGACCCGCTGGCAATGGGGTCGATTGCGCTGGTCATCACCTGCGCCGAAAACGCGCCCGACTGCGTGTGTGACGGCGCAGAGATGGAACCCGCAGCGGTAGTGGAATGCCCGGAGTGCAGGCCGTGTGATGAACCGGTCGATGCACCGCCGTGCGCGGGCGCGGTCTTCACTGCCGGTTTGGTCGCCGAAGGCGTGCGCGATGTGCAGATCGCCTATGCCCTGGTGCCCGAAGCCGCTTATGGATACCTGATCCTGTCGGGCCAGTATGTCGATGGTGGCGAAGCCTACCTCACGTCCCTTATGCTGCTGGATCGCACCGGTGAATTCGCGTTCGAACCGCTCCCCGGCTATTACAGCGCCTTGCGGCTGCGGATGCAGCATCTGGATGCCGACGATAACGTGCTGTGTGAAAGTGAAGTCCTGGTCGAACTGCCGCCCAGCGATGGCGAACCGGTACCCTGGGGGCCGGCGGTTGACTGCACGGTCGAGCTGGTCGCGCCACGCGAGACGATGGCCAACGGGCTGCAAACCTTCTTCTGGAGCGACGTACCCGGCGCACACCATTACAATCTGAGAGTTTGGCGTGACGGAGATATGGTTGCAAACGGTACCGTCAGCGCACCTGCCACCAGCCTCACGCTGGATGTCAGCGAAGCCAGCATCGGCTCCGGCACAGAATTCACCATCGCGATCGAGGCTTTTCTCGACGCTGGTGGTGCCAATTCCTGCTGGGATAGTGTCGACGTTGTGCGCGACACCCCGGCCTGGGGACCGGCACCTGGCGAATGTAGGGTCGAGCTGCTCGCCCCGCTCGATACGATAGCGAACGGGATACAAACCGTCTTCTGGAGCGAGGTCCCCGGCGCACATACGTACCGGGTGCTGGTCCAGGACGAGGCCGGCAGCACCGTCGCGCAAGGCTCCATCGGCGCACCCGCCACCAGCCTGACGCTGGACATGAGCGAAGGCAGCATCGGCCCCGGCACCCAATTTACCATC
>JAADYV010000580.1 GCA_010092855.1 Chloroflexota bacterium
TAGCCTTTTTCGACCAGGCGCGCAATGTAGTTCTCGACGGCGTGGTGCGGCACACCCGCCATCGGTACATCCTGGCGCTGGGTCAGTACCAAGTCCAGCTCGCGCGCGCCGGTTTCGGCGTCTGCGTCGAACATCTCGTAAAAGTCGCCTAAACGGAACAACACAATCGCGTTGGGAAACTGGTGCTTGAAATCCAGATACTGCTGGCGCGAGGGCGTAACTTTAGCCATTAATGCTTTTGATCCCCTTTTGTTAGAAAAACCACGTGGAAACAACGCGCGATTTTTCACAGCGGGTTATAATCGGTATACTGGTTTTAATGTGGTTATAATTCAGACAATGCTGTGTATTCTAGCAAGGGCTTCCCGGCCCGACAACCAGTATTTCACCACCCTACAACTGGAGCAGTGTCCATGAGTCAGTATATCATCGGTGTGGATTTGGGCGGCACGCAGATGCGCACGGCGTGTTTCGACACCGATCTGGAACTCCTCAACCGCCTGGCCGAACCGACGCTGGCGCTCGAAGGCCCAGCCGCCGTGTGTGATCGCCTGCTGGACCTCATTGACCGTACCATCCCCGACGGACGCGACGAGGTCGCCGGCATCGGTATCTCGGCTCCTGGCCCCATCAACCCACGTACTGGCGTCATCTTTTCCCCGCCCAACCTGCCAGGATGGAATGCCGTTCCCTTACGCCAGATTGTGGAAGACCGGTTCCGCGTCCAGACCTATCTCGGCAATGACGCCAACGTCGCGGCGCTGGCCGAAGCCACGCGCGGCGCGGCGCACGGTTATAAGTATGCAGTCTACCTGACCGTCAGCACCGGCATCGGCAGCGGCATCATCGATGATGGCCACCTGATTCTGGGCTACAACGGCCTGGGAGCCGAAGCCGGGCACATGCAAATTGTAGTCGATGGCGAAGTGTCCTCGCTCGAACGCGAAGCCGCCGGGCCCGCCATCGCGCGCAAAGCCGTTGCGCGCCTGGAAGCCGGGGCCGAGTCGCGCATCCGCGAACGGGTGGACGGTGATCTTGGCCAGGTAACAGCGGAAATTGTCGGGCAGGCTGCCGCCGAGGGGGACGCCCTGGCGGTCGAACTGATCCAACACGCCGGACACATGGTCGGCCTGGGCATCGTCAGCCTGATGCATCTCTTCAACCCGCAGATTTTTGTGGTGGGCGGCGGCGTCAGCAAAACGGGGGACCTGCTGTTCGCGCCGATGCGCGCGGCAGCACGGCAATATACCCTGGATAAAGCTTATTGGGAGCATGTGCCGATTGTGCCAGCCGCACTGGGGGGCAACGTGGCGCTGATTGGTGCGGCGGCCCTGGTCAGCACGCGCGGCGGCAGCTCCATTTAGAACGTTTTAGACACGCAGAAATGGAATTCGTGTATGGTCGAAAATGCTAATGTGCTGGTGATCGACGATGATCGCACCCTGGTCGAGCTGGTATCGAACGCGCTCTACCAGGAAGGTCACTCCGTGATGGCCGCCTACGATGGGCAAGATGGACTGCGCCAGATGTACCAGGGCCAACCCGACCTGATCATCCTGGACATCAACATGCCCACCATGGACGGGTGGACTGTGTGCCAGCGGATCCGCGAAGTGAGCAACATTCCGATCTTGATGCTCACCGCGCGCGACGACCCGGAAGAGATCGTCAAGGGGCTGGATATCGGAGCCGACGACTACATCGTCAAACCGTTCCAGATTAGCGTACTGCTGGCACGCGTGCGCTCGAATTTGCGCCGGGCCGCCGCCGAGCCAACCCTGTTCAAGCACAACGTCGTCTACAGCGACGACTACCTGACGGTCAACCTTGAGGAACATCGGGTGCTGATCCAGGGCGAACAGGTCCGTCTGACGCCCACCGAGTTCAACTTGCTAGCGCACCTGGTCGATGCCGCCCCGCGCATCCTGGCCTATCGTGAACTGCTGGAAAAAGTGTGGGGCTTTGAATACATCGACGACATCGACTACCTGCGCGTCTACATCTGGCACTTGCGGCGCAAGCTGGAGCCGAACCCGAAAGAGCCAACCTACATCATCAACGAGTTAGGCGTCGGCTACCGTTTCGAGCGCCGGGCGTAGGCGGGGATTCGTTGGTTTTCAAAGAGGAATCAGTGCGAGTAGGGGTAGGGCTTGCCCTACCCGGGCGAGGCAAGCCCTACCCCTACAAAAGCGCATCATGCTGCCTTAAACGCTATCTGAATTCTCAGAAATCTACCCGTCCTTCAACGCCGCCTCGATCTCGCGCGTGTGCTGCGTTTCGTGCAACGCCATGATGCGGAAGATATTGTCCAGCGTCATATCCCCCAATGCTGGATGCGCAGCCACAATTGCCAACTGTGGTTCGCTCAGCCACCGAAACAGAGCCTCGGTTTTTTCGCGTTGCTCCCGAAGCCCAGCCAGCAACTCCGGCAGTGCCATCGTATCGCTTTCCGCCAGGCGCTGGGCATTGTGCGCGTCCAGGTCAAAGGTCGCGGGCAGTAAATGCGCGTCGCCTCTGGCGACCACCGCCACTACCCGGCAGTGATCGGCCTCCGATGCGATCAGATGTGTCACAATCTGGCGCACGGTCCAGCCCTCGTTGCCTTCACGCTCCAATTTCGCTTCCGACAATTCGCTAATCACACTCAGCAGCCGTTGGCGGCTGCGCGCCAGCCGGTCTAGCGTTGTTGCCGACATTTGAATCCTCCTCGAATGGCCCGGCAGTTTGCCCCATGGGACGGTCATCAACCGGTTGCATACATACCCTAACACATATATCATCGTGGGGTTCCGTCCGCCAACAAATCACAAGGGGAGAATCCATGCACATCCATACCCGACGCTTTGCCACCCGATTCACCGGTCTGTTCGCCTGCCTGCTGGTGATCGGCCTGCTGCCCTGGAGCTGGTCCGGGAACTGGTCCACGTCCGGCGCGGCCCCCGCATACCGTGAGGGAGGCTGTGGCGACCCGGCCACGCCGATCCACGCTATCCAGGGCACCGACCTGCGCAGCCCGCAGGTGGGCCAGCGCCTGACGATTGAGGGCGTCGTCACCGCCGATTTCCAGGAAACACTCACCGGACTCGGCGGCTTCTTTTTGCAGGAAGAAGACGACCAGACCGACGGCGATCCGCGCACGTCCGAAGGCATTTTCGTCAACGACGGCAACAACATCAACAGCATCGATGTCAACGTGGGCGACGTGGTGCGCGTGGAGGGCAGCGTCAACGAGATCGACACGTCCTTCGTGGTCATGACGCAGTTCCGCAACGTGCGCAGCATGACGTTGTGCGGCACAGGAGCCAGCGTCGCAGCCATCGAGATGACGCTGCCCGTCAGCAGCCTGGACGAGTGGGAAGCCGTCGAGGGAATGCTGGTCACGCTGCCGCAAACGCTGACCGTCGCCGAGGGCTACAACCTGGGGCGCTATGGCCAGATGCTGCTCAACACCGGCGACCGGCTGTCCATTCCGACGGAAGTCGTGCCACCCGGCGATCCAGCGCGCGCCCTGGCCGAAGAGAACCTGCTGCGCACCATCATGATCGACGATGGCAGCAACGAGCAGAATCCCGACCCGGTGCCCTATCCGCCGGAAGGTCTGACCGCCGAAAACACGCTGCGTGCCGGGGACCAGATCAGCAGCATCACCGGCGTGGTCGAGCACTCGTTTGGCGTGTACCGCATCCACACCACACAACCGGTCACGGTCGAATATGCCGCGCTTCGCCCCACCGACCCACCGGACGTGGGTGGACGGCTGACGGTGGCGGCCTTTAACGTGCTCAATTACTTCAACGGTGACGGCCAGGGCGGAGGTTATCCGACTCCGCGCGGCGCACGCGATCCCGAAGAATTCACCCGCCAGCGCGACAAGATCATCACCGCGATCCTGGCGCTGGATGCCGACGTGATCGGGTTGATGGAAATCGAGAACGATGGCTATGGCCCGGAGAGCGCCGTCGCGGACCTGGTCGATGGCCTGAACGCGGTCGCCGGCGAAGGCACCTATGCGTACATAATCGATCCCGAAGGTTTTGAGCTGCCCATCGAGAACAGCCGCGAAGGGGGCGACGAGATCAAGGTCGCCCTCATCTACCGCCCCGCCAGCGTGACGCCCGTTGGCCCGCCCATGACCACCGTCGATCCGCCCTTCGACCGCCGCCGTCCCTCGCTGACGCAAACCTTCGACGAGGTGGCCACCGGTGAACGCTTCACGGTTGTCGTCAACCACTTCAAGTCGAAGGGGTGCAGCGGCGCGGGCGGCCTCAACCGCGACCAGGACGATGGCCAGAGCTGCTTCAACCAGGAGCGTGTCGAGGCGGCCCAGACGCTCAGCACGTGGCTGGCCACCGACCCGACCAACAGCGGCGACCCCGACTTCCTGATCATCGGCGACCTGAATGCCTACGCGATGGAAGACCCGCTGATGGTGTTCCAGGACGCGGGCTACGTCAACCTGCTGCTCGAATTCCCCGGCACTGCCGACTACTCCTATGTCTACTTTGGCGAGGCGGGTACGCTGGACCATGCCCTGGGGACGGCGAGCATACTGCCGCAGGTGACGGGGGCCGCGGCGTGGCACATCAACGCCGACGAGCCGCGCATCCTGGACTACGTGATGCAGTACAAGTCGGAA